>JALREG010000342.1 GCA_023253905.1 Burkholderiaceae bacterium | reverse complement strand
GCGGTCTTGCCGCGCCAGCCGCGCAGGCGGCGGCCCAGGAGCAGGACGCCAAACACGCCCCAGGAGATCAGCGTGAACACGGTTTTGTGATCGAGCGTAAGGGGCTTGCCGAACACCTGCTCGGAGAAAAACACGCCGGTGGCCGCGGTGAGCGTGAGAAAGGTGAATCCAGCTGCAATCAGCCGAAACAGGATTCGCTCGAGCGCAAGGAGTGGCGGGAGATCCTCGAGGATGCGCGCGGTCCAGCCGCGCGGAGCCCCCGATCCCGCATGGAGCGCCCGTTCGGCCACTGCCATCAAGACCGCATGGAGTGCGGCCAGCGCGAGTACGCCGTAGGCAAGCGTACCGGCGAGCAGATGGGGGACAAAGAGCGGACGCACCGCGCGTTCGCCGAGTTCAGCCCCGGGAAAAGCAAGGGGCAGCATCACGGCGAGGGCCGCAATCGGTAACAGGACCCCGCGAAGGGCCTTCAGACCGGCGCTGAGTGCTTCAAGCCAGATGACGGCCATGCCCACCCAGACGGTTGCTGACAGAATGCTGGCAAAGCCGAACCGCCAGCCATCGGGCGAGCGGGTAGCGATGAACAGGGACCCGGCGTGCAGCGCAAGGGCAGCGATCAGCAAGGGCGTAACAAACCTCCCCGGCACGCGCCACGCGGCGAGGTAGAGCAGGGCCGGCGCAATGAAAACCAGAACCAGTAGAATCTTCACGAATCCAGTTTAACTCAGCCCATGCTCGATAACCTCTCACAGCGATTGTCACGGGTCGTCAAGACGATCCGCGGCCAGGCGCGGCTCACCGAAGCCAACACTCAGGACATGCTGCGCGAGATTCGCATTGCGCTGCTCGAAGCCGACGTGGCGCTGCCGGTGGTGCGCGACTTCATCGCCAAAATTCGCGAGAAGGCGCTTGGCCAGGAGGTGGTGGGAAGCCTCACGCCCGGGCAGGCGCTGGTCGGGGTGGTGCATCGCGAGCTCACCGACCTGATGGGGGGCCAGGGCGCGGGCCTGAACCTCGCCGTACAGCCGCCAGCGGTCATCCTGATGGCGGGTCTGCAGGGCGCAGGGAAAACCACCACCGTGGGAAAACTTGCGCTGTGGCTGCGCGGGCAGAAAAAGAAAGTGCTCACTGTTTCCTGTGACGTCTATCGGCCCGCAGCCATCGAGCAGCTGCGTGTCGTGACCGAACAGGCGGGGGCCGATTTCTTCCCGTCCTCTGCCGATCAGGCCCCGCAGGCCATCGCGGAGGCGGCGCTCCAGTGGGCCCGCACGCACTACCATGATGTGCTTCTCATCGATACCGCGGGTCGGCTCGCGATCGATGAGGCGATGATGCGCGAGATTGCCGCGCTGGCTGCCACCGCAAGGCCTGTGGAAACGCTCCTGGTGGTTGATGCGATGCAGGGGCAGGATGCGGTGAACACCGCGCGCGCTTTCGGCCAGACCGTGACCGTCACCGGTGTGGTGCTCACCAAGCTGGACGGCGACTCGCGTGGCGGTGCGGCGCTCTCGGTCAAGGCAGTCACAGGCGCGCCTATCAAGTTCGCCGGCATTGGTGAAAAAATTGATGGCCTGGAGGCGTTTCATCCCGAGCGCATGGCGGGCCGCATCCTCGGCATGGGCGACATCGTCTCCCTGGTGGAGGAGGCGGGCCGGGTGGTCGATCAGCAGGCGGCCCAGAAGCTTGCAGCCAAACTCAAATCAGGCGACCGGTTCGACCTGAACGACTTTGCGGCTCAGATCGGGCAGATGAATCGCATGGGTGGGCTGGGTTCGCTCATGGACAAGCTGCCCGCGCAGATGCAGCAGGCTGCCGCCGGCGCCGACATGGCGCAGGCCGAGCGCCAGATGCGCCGTATGCAGGGTATCGTCCATTCCATGACGCCCGCTGAGCGCAGCCGCCCCGAACTGATCAAGGCCTCGCGCAAGCGCCGGATCGCTACCGGCGCGGGCGTGCAGGTGCAGGAAGTGAACCGGCTCCTGAACCAGTTCGAGCAGATGCAGACCATGATGAAGCGCATGCAGAAAGGTGGGATGGCCAAAATGATGCGAAGTCTCAAGGGCGCCTTTCCGGGCATGCGCTGAGTCCGCCCGCCATGGATCCGCACGCACTGGTCAGCGAACTCCGCGGCGTCTTTTCCGGACGGCTGCTCGATGCGGCGGCCGACATGGCGCCTTTTCTCACCGACTGGCGTAAACGCTACGTGGGGCGTGCGCTCGCGGTCGTTCAGCCCGATACCGCGGCCGATGTCGCTGCGGTCGTGCGCTGGTGCGCTGCCCGGCGCGTGCCGGTGGTGCCGCAGGGCGGCAACACCGGGCTGTCGGGTGGGGCCACGCCCGATGACTCTGGCCGCGCGCTGGTGCTGTCGCTCGCGCGGCTCAACCGGGTGCGCGCGATCGACACAGCCAATAATTCCATCACGGTTGAAGCGGGTTGCGTGCTCGCGGAAATTCAGCGATACGCGGCCGAGGCCGGGCGACTCTTCCCGCTCAGCCTCGCGGCCGAGGGCTCCTGCACCATCGGCGGCAACCTCTCCACCAATGCTGGCGGGGTGCAGGTGCTGCGCTTTGGAAACGCGCGCGAACTCTGCCTGGGCCTCGAGGTGGTCACGGCTGCGGGCGAGCTCTGGGATGGCCTGCGGGGCCTGCGCAAAGACAACACGGGTTACGATCTGCGCGACCTGTTCATCGGTGCCGAGGGGACGCTGGGCGTCATCACTGCGGCCACGCTCAAGCTCCATCCGATGCCGGCGGCACAACTGACCGCGTTCGTTGCGCTCGCCGATCCCCGCGCTGCGGTGGCGCTCCTCGAGCGGGCGCAACGTCGCATGGGGGCGGCGCTTACCGGGTTCGAACTCATGTCGTCGTTTTGTATCGAACTGGTGCTGCGCCATTTCCCCGATTGCCGGCTGCCGCTTGCGGGCGCTCGCAGTCCTTACTACGTGCTGCTCGAATGTTCGGATGCGCAGAGCGAGGCGCATGCGCAGGCGGCCCTCACCGAGCTCCTGGCCGATGCGCTCGAGGCGGGTCTGATCTCGGATGCCGCAGTGGCGAGCTCCATTGCACAGAGCCGCGCCATGTGGGCGCTGCGCGAAAACATCTCCGAAGCACAGGCCGCCGAGGGCAAGAACATCAAACATGATGTGTCGGTACCCATTTCCGCCATCGCTGAGTTCGTCGAGCACACCAACGCCGATCTCACCACCCGCTTTCCAGGGGTGCGCATGGTGGTGTTTGGTCATCTGGGTGATGGCAACCTGCACTACAACGTGTCACCGCCCGACGGTGCCGCGGATGAGGCGGCGTTTCTTGCACGCCAGCCCGCCATCAACCTGATCACGCATGACGCGGTCGTGGCCCGCCGCGGGTCGATCTCGGCCGAACATGGTCTCGGGCAACTGCGGCGCGATGAAGCCGCGCGCTACAAATCAGCGGTTGAAATGGGTCTGATGCGGGCGATCAAAGAAGCGCTGGATCCGCTTGGCATCATGAACCCCGGCAAGGTGCTGGCGCCGGCCGCCTGAGCGAGGCCAGCCGGCGCGAGCGCAAAGACCTTCAAGCCCGGTTGAGCAGCCCTGCCAGCGCAGCGCGAACCTCGGTGGGTGCGAGCAGGCGGGGTTCGGTATCGCGCCGGCCCTGCAGTTCCACCCGACCTTCCTTGAGCCCACGCTCGCCCACCGTGATCCGTATCGGCACGCCGATCAGTTCCCAGTCGGCGAACATGGCGCCGGGACGCTCGCCGCGGTCATCGAGAATCACATCGATCCCCGCCTCGCGCAGCTCCGCATAGAGCGTGAGCGCGGCGGTACGAACAGCCTCCGAGCGGTCAAGGCCGACCGGGCAGATCACCACCTCAAACGGAGCGATGGCGGCCGGCCAGATAATGCCGCGCGCGTCGTGATTCTGTTCGATGGCCGCGCCCAGCAGCCGCGTGACGCCAATGCCGTAGCAGCCCATTTCAATCGGTTTGCTTGCGCCGTCTTCATCGACGAACACCGCCCGCATCGCCTCGGAGTATTTGGTGCCGAGATAGAACACATGTCCCACTTCAATCCCGCGCTGGATGGCGAGGCTGCCGCGGCCGTCGGGCGAGGGGTCGCCGGCCTGAACATTGCGGATATCGGCCACCAGCGGCTCGGGAAGGTCTCGCCCCCAGTTGACGCCGGTGTAATGAAAGCCCGCGTCATTCGCACCGCAGACGAAATCACTCATTCGGGCGACGGTTCGATCGGCCACCACGGTCACCGGCTTCACCATGCCGATCGGACCGAGATAGCCGGGGGGCGTACCGAAGTGCTCGATGATTTCGGCCTCGGTCGCAAAGCGAAAGCCTTCCAGACCAGGGACTTTGCCAGCCTTGACTTCGTTCAAGTCGTGATCGCCCCGCACCAGCAGCAGGAAGATGCGGGTGGCCACGATCCGGCCGCGAAAATCGGGGTCGTCCGCGCCATCCTTGGGCGTCTCGCGCTCGTCAACCGCAAGCACGAGCGATTTCACCGTGCGCGAGAGCGTGAGGCCGAGCAATTCTGCGACATCGGCGCAGGTGCTGCGGCCCGGGGTGGGCGTCTTGGCGAGCGGGGCCGCCGCTGGCGCGCGCTCCTCGAGCAGCGGCAGGGCCTCGGCGAGCTCGATGTTCGCGGCGAACTCGCTCGTGGGGCAGTAGGCGATCGCATCCTCGCCGGTATCGGCGATCACCTGGAATTCATGGCTCGCGGAGCCTCCAATGGCGCCGGTATCGGCGGCGACTGCGCGAAAGGCGAGGCCTATCCGGCTGAAGATCCGGGTATAGGCCTCGAACATGGTCTGGTAGGAGGCGAGCGCCGCCTCTTTGCTGCGATCAAACGAATACGCATCCTTCATGGTGAATTCGCGTCCCCGCATCAGTCCGAAGCGGGGACGCCGCTCATCGCGGAACTTGGTCTGGATGTGATAGAAATTTTTCGGCATCTGCCGGTAGCTGCGAATGTCCTGGCGGGCGATATCGGTGATCACCTCCTC
>JALREG010000248.1 GCA_023253905.1 Burkholderiaceae bacterium | reverse complement strand
GGCGGCCAGCTTGGCTTGGTCGGGCATGTAGTAGCCGCCGATATCGACAGGCTTGCCTTGCACGGCGTTGAGCTCGTCCACGATCTTCTTTTCGTTCTCGGTCAAGGCTTTGGCCAAAGGCGCGAACTGGGCAGCCAGTGCCGCGTGCTGGTATCGATGATGGCGGCGCGACCAGCCTCAACCATCAGGTGAACCGCGTCAAAACGCGGCCTGACATAGCCGGAGTCGAGCGCGAAAATACCGTGGCCAAGTGGGGCGAGCGGCAGCGCGGCATCGGTTGCAGCAGACGAAGATTGCGTGGGCGGGGTCATGGCGGGGCTCCTCCGCTGATTCTGGCACGTCTGCGCTAGACTCGTGAGCGATGCCTTCAATCGTTGCCCGCTATTGCGGTCACCCCCTCAATGGAGCGCCAGTGCCATGAATCTCGCCGACATTCAGTCATTTGTATCGCGCCGCTGGGACGAGGACATCGTTGACCGCCTGGTCGACTATGTGAAGGTGCCGGCCAAGTCGCCCGCGTTCGATGCCAGCTGGGCCGCGCACGGGCACCTTGAGGCGGTGATCCGCTCGGCCCAGGCATGGTGCCAGGCGCAGGGCATCGAGGGCATGAAGCTTGAAATCGTCTCGATCGACGGGCTCACGCCCTGCCTGCTGTTCGATGTGCCCGCCACGCAGGGGCTGGGTCAGGATCGCAGCGTGCTCTTTTACGGTCATCTGGACAAACAGCCCGAAATGGTCGGCTGGCGCGAGGGGTTCGGGCCCTGGACACCCGTGATCGAAGACGGCCGGCTCTACGGTCGCGGCAGTGCCGACGACGGCTACGCGGTGTATTCAGCCCTCACCGTCATCGCGGCGCTTGACCGCCAGGGCATCGCCCGCCCGCGTTGTGTCGGGCTGATTGAAACCTGCGAGGAAAGCGGCAGTCCCGACCTGCCTGCTTATCTCGAGAAGCTGGTCCCGAGGCTGGGCGAAGTGCAACTGGTGGTGGGGCTTGACTCGGGCTGCGGCAACTATGAACAGCTCTGGGTCACCACGTCGCTTCGGGGGCTGGTGGGCGGTGTGCTGAGCGTCGAAATTCTCGACGAGGGCGTGCACTCGGGCATGGCAAGCGGCATCGTGCCTTCGTCGTTCCGGATCGCCCGGCATCTGCTGTCGCGCATCGAAGACTCCAAGACGGGCCGCGTGCTTCTGCCCGGCCTGCACGCTGATATTCCGCCCGAGCGGCTGGAGCAGGCGCGCGCGGCGGGCGACATTCTCGGTGATTCGGTCTGGCAGCACTTTCCCTGGGTCGGCTGCAGTCATGGCCCCGAGCCCCAGGCGCATGCCATGCCCACCACCACCGATCCGGTGGAGGCCATTCTCAATCGAACCTGGCGGCCCGCACTATCGGTGACCGGCGCGGCCGGGCTGCCCATGCCGGATGCGGCGGGCAATGTTCTGCGGCCGCGAACCGTTCTGAAGCTTTCCATGCGGATCCCCCCCACGCTTGATGCGCAGGCGGCCACGCTCGCGATGCGGGAGGCGCTCGAGAGCGATGCGCCGTACCAGGCAAGGGTGCGGTTTCAGGCCGACTGGGGGGCGTCCGGCTGGAACGCGCCCGCCACCGCGGGCTGGCTTGAACGCGCGTTGAGAGAGGCGTCGCAGGGCGCCTTCGGCCGCGATCCGGCATGGTTCGGCGAAGGCGGCACCATTCCCTTCATGAACATGCTGGGCAAGTATTTTCCGCAGGCGCAGTTTCTGATCACGGGCGTGCTTGGGCCGCGATCGAATGCCCACGGGCCCAATGAATTCCTGGATATTGGCTACGCGAAGAAACTCACCACGGCGGTGGCGAGCGTGGTGGCTGCTGCGCGCTGAGGGTTAAGCCGCTGCGGCGTGCTTTAGCGTCCCACCCGACCCCAGTCACTCACGCCTGAAGACTCCTCCTGGCTCGCCTTCGGGCTGCCGTTGGATTCCTCAGGGAAGGCGAACTGAAGCCGCTGCGGATTGCCGGTGTCCTGGGGCTTGAGCAGCACCGTGCGCGCGCGCATGGTTTCGCCTTGACGGGCCTCGATATTCCAACTGCCTGCCGGTAACTGCAGTACGCAGATCGGGCCGTCAGCCGCAACCTCCAGCCCCCGGGTGGCATCGCCCGCTGACACCACACGAAGCCTGACGTCGGCCACCAACGTTCCCCGGCTGCCAGCCACGAACAGCATGACTGCATTGGCCTTTGCTTCCAGGATTTTCAGCGCCTGGCGCTCCTCCAGACCAATGCCGCCGCAGGCCCAACCGATCGCGTCCTGTTCGCGCCAGGCGAGCGTCTGGGCGTTGCCGGCGGATGCGGTCGCCCAAAGCGCCACGCCCGCGGATGCCGCCACGATGAGTGATTGAAGCCGGTGGTGAGAGCGGAGGGCTCGCATATCAGCTCTCCTGGGTAAGCATCGCACGCAGTTCCCTCAGCTTGGCCTTCAGCTTGGCGGCGTGCTCGGGGCCCACGCGGATCATGATGCGCTGTCCGACCGATCGGCGCTCAAGCGAGCTCTCGGCGAATTCAAAGAGCACCCGCGGTTGCTCCAGAAAAATGGCGCCTGTGGGCGAGGGCGCGGCGAGCAAGTCGTCGATGGCCTGCACCACCCGATCGTTGAAATGGCCTTCCGGGTAGCCGATCGATCGATAGGTTTTTTGAAAGAGCGGATAGAAGCGCTTGTAGAGCGCCACCAGTCGGCGTGCGTCCAGCCCGCTTGCGAGCGCCACAAACGCGTCATAGCGCCGCGCGTTCTGGGTAGCAATCGCCGGCTCACCGTCGCGCCGCTCGATCTGGAACGACCCTGGCGTGGAAACCACCGCACGGTACTGCATGGACATGCTGTCACCCGGCAGGTTGTCGATCGTGAGCACGATTTTCTGGACGATGTCAGCGGGGAGAACGAAGCGAAGCAGCTGCTCGCGGCCAGGGAGATTGCCCAGGGCGGCGGCGATTGCTTTGTCCGAGGCAGCGGCATCCAGTGCGGCACTGGCGGGATCGATCGGACTGTCGGCGCCCAGAATGCGCTCGACTGGGTAGCGTGGGCTGCCCGCGCCTGCCGGGGCGGCGGGTGCTCCAGCGGCCGCCCCCGATGCTGCCGTGCCGGACGCCTCGGTCGAACCAGGCGTTACCGCGCCGGGCGCCGAACCGGTTGCCGAAGCGGCCGACGGTGGCGTCTGCCCTGCTTTCGGGGCCGATGACACCGCGCCTGGGGCACCACGCCGGGGGTCTGGTTTCATCAGCATCCAGGCGGCAGCGACAAGCGCTCCCGCCACAAGAACCAGAATAATCCAGATCCACCAGCGGCGAGGCGGCGCAGCCTCGCCAGATGATGGAAGACCGGGGGCAGGTGAAGGAGAGGTCATGGGCGACTCCGGCAGATCAGACAGTGCGACGAGCGTATCACTCGATCGCGCGGCACGGGAACGAATCACCGCAGGCAGTTGCCGAAAATCGTCCGATGAAAGATTGATTTGGCTCACCCCGCGATGCTCCGGCTGGCGGGCGCACTTGCGTCGGTTCAGCGCCTTGCTAACATCCGCGTCATATTGCGCTGACGTCACCTTCAGGCGAGCGCTCCCGGGAGACCCAACCATGAAACTGCAAGGCGTCCATCACGCGGCCTACCGCTGCCGCGACGCGCGCGAAACCGTGCATTGGTATCGCGATAACCTTGGCATGGATTTCGTACTTGCGATTGCCGAGAACCAGGTGCCCTCCACCAAGGCACCCGACCCCTACATGCATGTATTCCTGGATGCGGGTGGCGGGAATGTGCTCGCCTTCTTCGAAATTCCGAATTCGCCCGAAATGGGGTTTGATCCCAACACGCCGCGTTGGGTGCAGCACATCGCTTTCAAGGTTGACAGCCTGGTCACGCTCAAGGCCATGCGTGAGCGGCTCGTGGCGGGCGGCATCGAGGTGATCGGGCCAGTGGATCACACGCTTTTCCAGTCGATTTATTTCTTTGACTGTAACGGTCATCGGCTTGAACTCGCGGTGGACACCACCAGTGTAGCCATGCAGGCGCGGCTCGATGCTGTGAAGTGGGACATGCTCGATGAATGGGCGCGCACGCGGCGCGCGCCCCAGCATGCAGCGTGGCTGCACGAGCCTGAGTTCACCCACACCGCCTCGGGCTGAGCTGCCTGTGTCGCAGACCTTTACCCCGCCCCGTTACGCGTGGCGGCCCGCACCCGAGCAGGCGGGCGGTCTGGGGCAAACGCATCCGGTGATCGTGATTGGTGCCGGACCGGTGGGGCTGACAGCTGCGCTCGATCTGGCCGCGCGAGGTGTGCGCGTGGTGGTGCTCGATGATAACGACACCGTGAGCACGGGTTCGCGCGCGCTCTGCTATGCCAAGCGCACGCTTGAGGTCTGGGATCGGCTGGGGTGCGGCGAGAGCGTGGCTGCAGCCGGCATACGCTGGCAGGTGGGGAAGGTGTACTTCCGCGATGAGATGGTTTATCGATTCGACCTGCTCCCCGAGCCCGATCACAAGATGCCGGCCATGGTGAACCTGCAGCAGTATCACCTTGAGCAGACCCTGGTTGAGCGCTGCCTTGCGAGCGACCTCATCGATCTGCGCTGGCGTCATCGCGTGGCCTCACTCGAGCAGGATGCCGAGTCGGTGAGGCTGGGCGTCGACACCCCAGAGGGGGGCTACCAGGCCATCGCTTCCTGGGTGATCGCCTGCGACGGCGCCAACAGCGACACACGTGCGATGGTGGGCGCGCCTTTCACCGGGCAGGCGTTTCAGGATCGCTTTCTGATCGCGGATGTGCTGATGAAGGCCGAGTTTCCTACCGAGCGCTGGTTCTGGTTCGATCCGCCGTTTCATCCTGGCCAGTCGGCGCTGCTGCACAAGCAACGCGATAACGTCTGGCGGATCGACTTTCAGCTGGGATGGGATGCTGACCCGGTTGAAGAGCGCAAGCCCGAGCGGGTGGAGGCGCGGGTGCGCCAGATGCTGGGGCCTCAAGCCGACTTTGAGCTTGAGTGGGTATCGATCTACCAGTTTGCCTGCCGACGCATCGATCGGTTCCGCTACGGTCGGGTGCTGTTCGCGGGTGATAGCGCGCACCAGGTCTCGCCGTTTGGTGCCCGGGGGGCCAATTCCGGTGTGCAGGATATTGATAACCTCGCCTGGAAACTGCAGTACGTGCTGGCGGGCGTGGCACCCGAGACGCTGCTCGATTCCTATCACCACGAGCGCGCGCTGGCCGCTGACGACAACATCCGCAAGTCCACGCGTTCGACCGACTTCATCACACCCAAGAATGCCTCCAGCCGGTTGTTTCGCGATGCCGTGCTGGGCCTCGCGCGCGACCATGCGTTTGCGCGGCCACTGGTGAACAGCGGGCGGCTGTCGCTGCCCACGCGGTACACCGATTCGCCTGTGATCACCCCCGATGTCGACCGTTTCGAGGCGTTGTCGGCTGCGCCCGGTGCGCCGTGCCCGGACGCGCCGGTTGCGCTGCCCGATGGTCGACCTGGCTGGCTGCTCGAACACCTGGGGGCGGGCTTTACGCTGCTGGTCGTGGGCGAGATTCCACCGCTTCATGACCGGCCCTCGTGGCCGGTGCCGCTTTCATTCGTTCGGGTGGGTCATGATGTTCATGATCGCCAGGGCATTCTGGCTGCACGGCTTGATGCGCGTGAGCAGGCGGTGTACCTCATTCGGCCCGATCAGTTCATCGCCGCGCGCTGGCGCCTGCCGTCGGCAGACCAGATTCATGCGGCGCTTGCCCGCAGCCTTGCGTTGCACTGAACCTGTTGCGACCGGAGTTACGATGCCGCTCAACCTCGCCCCCAACATCGCCGATCCGGACGGCTTCTATCAGGAACTGATCGATAGTCAGCGCGACCTGGATGAGCAGTCGGCTGCGCTCATGAACGCGCGCCTGGTGCTGCTCCTGGCAAACCATGTGGGCGATCGTGACACGCTTGCCGAAGCGCTCAGGCTTGCCCGGCCGCCGTCTGGCTGAAAACCCGGGCAGCCGCCTCCTCGATCCGTTCGCGCAGCCATCGATGGCCGGGGCGTTGCGCCTGTCGGCGTTGCCACAGGATGTCCACGTGCACCGGTGGTAATTCAAAGGGCAGCCGTCGAATGGCCAGTGCGCGCTGAAAGCCGGTGGCGGCGACGAAGTGCCTCGGAACCACGGTAAGCAGATCCGAACGGGCCACGACCTGCCCTGCCGTGACGTACTGATTGACGGTCAACATGACCCGGCGCTTTCGCTTGAGGTCTGACAGTGCCTCATCGACGAACCCGATCGGGCGACCCGAAAAGCTCACCAGAAGATGGTTGGCCTCACAGTAGGCATCGAGCGTAAGTTCGCCTGCGGCAAGCGGGTGTCCGCGACGCATCACGCACACATACTCGCCCGTGTAGAGGCGGCTGTGACCGAACTCCTGCGAACTGCTCTCCATCTGCTGCAGTGCGAGCGCGGCGATGACCGCCGGGAAATAGCCGATCGCGACATCAATTCTCTTGGCTTCCAGCAAGTCCCGCGGGTCGCGGGTGGTGAGCGGCAGCACGCGCAGGTTGATGCGCGGTGCCTCGCGCTCGATCACCTTCAAGAGCGGTGGAATCAGCATGGTGGCGGTTGAGTCGGCCATGGTGAGCAGAAAGCTGCTTTGTGCGGTGGCGGGCTCGAAGGCATCGGGTGCCACGGCGGAGCGCAACTGATCGAGCGCCGCGCGGATGGCGGGCCAGAGTGCGGTCGCGTAAGGAGTGGGCTCAACGCCATAGCCCGAGCGGTTCACCAGGGGATCACCCAACGCGTCGCGCAGGCGCTTCAGCGCGTTACTGGCTGCAGGTTGGGTCATCGAGAGGTTGTCGGCGGCGCGGGTGAGATTGCGCTCGGCCATGAGTTCATCGAAGAGGCGCAGCAGGTTCAGGTCCAGCGTTCGGAAGTTGGCCATGCTTATCATCATTTGTTGTGATGGCAAACATCATAAACATCAATTGGAAATATGTTTCAAGCCGCCCCACAATCCATTCATCACAAAAAAACTTCTCCTGCCTCGAACCAAAAGGATTTCCATCATGGCCGTGCAATATTCCCTGACTCACCCCGGACTCGATCGGCTCGGGCGCTCCTACGATGCGCTGGCTTATATTGCCGCCCGCTCGGTTGCTGCCGTTCGTGGCTGGCAGGGTTGGTCCCGTCTCGCGAGCGCTTATGAAGCCTGGGCCCTCGCCCGGGTGGAAGCGATCGCCCTCCAGGATCCCCGCGTGCGCGCAGAAATTCAGGCAGCCGCTCAGCGCATGACGTCAGACGACGTTCGCTGAGGCGTCCCGCCCGTACCGCTGTCTCCTCCACCTCCAAAATGGTGGTTCAGCCTGTGGCGAGCAGTCGCCACAGGCCTTTTTTTTGGTGGGCGGGAGGGAGGGCGAGCTCGCTGGTTGTCGGGACGCGCTTGCGATCCTGTCGCCGAGCCGATTTCGCCCTTTCAGCCGCGCAGCACGAAGCAGTCTCCGTCCTGTCGCACCTGACCGGATTGGACCAGCTCATCAAGGTGTTGGGCGATGCTGCGTTCCTCGGCCGCGTTGATCCAGAGCTCTGAGGCCTCCGGCCGATACACCACACGCGACTGCGCAAGCTGCGCCAGAGTCTGAGGCCCGTTTCCAAGCAGGGACAGCAGGCGCACCTCGCGGGCGCGCAGCCGGTCGGTGAACGCTTCGAGGAGTTGCAGGAATTCGGCGCGCTCGCGGATCACGCCCTTGTGATGCGAGGTAATCCAGCATGAAGCGGGCAGGTGAGCGATGCGATCAAGGGTGACTCGAAAGGCTGCAAGGCTCGAGGTGGCGTCGCCGTAGTAGGGGCCAAAACTCGAGAGATCGATATCGCCGATGAAGGCGATGCCATGCGGCTCGACCAGGAGCACGCAGTGGCCCGAAGTATGGCCGGGCATGTGGACTGCACGGACCTGTACGCCCCCCAGATCCCAGACTGCCCCGTCGTCATAACCCAGCGCATCCGGCCGCGGCACGTAGCGGAACTCGCGCACGATCTTGTCATGGAGCGGATCGAGCACGGCGGGCGTGTAGCCATAGTGGGCTGCGAGCCCAGCCCAGCTGCGCGCGGCCTCGAGATCGCCTTGATGAACATGGAGAGGCGCCTGCTGCAGCATCCCCAGCCCCGCCATGTGATCCTCATGCACATGCCCCAGGATCGCGAGGTCGGCGCTGGCGAAGCCGGACGCCTCAGGAAGTGTGTGGGCGACGAGCGGCGTGTCGAACACCGCGATTGAATCGCTGCCGTGCACGATCACCTGATTACCGTCCGGATACTTTCCGGCCGATTGACCGGGCCAGACGGTGACCGGGCCGAGTTGGATCGACTGCTGCATCATGGGTCTCTTGTCGGGGCAGGAAATGGTCTTGCCACCGATGATAGCGGTCGTTTGCGCCAGACTGGCATCATGAATGAGATGAAACCTCATGTGCCAAGCCCCGGGCCCGCTCAACTGCCGCTGGTTCCCCGCCCAACGCTTCAGGCCTTCCTCTGGATGGTGGCAAGCGGCGCGGCGATCTGTGGGCTCAATTCGCTGATGAAGTCGGTGTCGGTCGACCTGGATCCCATGCAGGCGCAATTCCTGCGTTCGATCTTCGGGCTCGCGGCGATGCTGCCGGTTATCGTGCCGGCGGTGGCGTCGGGCGGGTTCGCGGTCTGGCGGCCGCAGTCGCTTGCCGGGCAGGTCTGGCGCGGTATCGCGCACACCGGCGCGCTGTCGCTTTTTTTCATTGCCTTGCCGCACCTGCCGCTCTCGGACGCGACGGCGCTGGGTTTCACCACGCCGATCTGGGTCATGCTGGGCGCGGCGCTGCTGCTCCGCGAACGCGTGAGTATCGAACGCTGGGCGGCAGCGCTGGTCGGTTTTGCCGGCATGCTGGTGGTGATTGCGCCGCACTGGACGATGGGTTCAGGAAGTCTCTTCTGGTCGCTGGTGATGCTCTGTTCTTCGCCGCTTTTTGCGGCCTCGGCGCTGATCACCAAGTCGCTGACCCGCTTTGAGCGACCAGCCACCATCGTGGTCTGGCAGGGGGTCACGGTGTCAGTGCTGTCGATGCCTTTTGCGCTGGTCGTCTGGCAGGCCCCCACGCTTCGCCACTGGTTGCTGCTTGTCGCCTGCGGCGTGCTGGGCTCAATCGGCCACTACTGCATGACGCGTGCGTTCACGCTTGCCAATGTATCGGCGATGCAGCCTGTGCGCTTTCTCGACATGGTCTGGGCGGGTGTCTATGGCCTGCTGCTTTTTGGCGAGTGGCCGGGTGTGCACGCGCTTGCGGGCGGCGCCATCATTGTGGGGGCAACTGCCTGGATCGCCCGCCGCGAGGCCCGGTCGACTGCCCCCTGATGGGCGGTGTAGCATCGCGGCTCCGCGGTTTCGGGCGATGAGCGTGCGTCTCCGGCTGATTGATTCCCTGTTTCGAGTGTGTGAAGGCTTCATCGTGGCCTGCCTCGCTGCCATGGTGGTGATGGTGTTTGGCAACGTCGTGCTCCGCTACGCCTTCGACTCGGGAATCGCGCTTTCCGAGGAGCTTTCTCGGTTTCTGTTTGTCTGGCTCACCTTTGTGGGGGCGGTGGTGGTGGCCCGCGAAAACGCACACATGGGGGTGGAGACGCTGGTGGTCCGATTCGGGTCCTCCGGTCGCAGGCTTTGCATGATCGTGTCCGATGCGCTGGTGCTGGTCTGCTGCGCGGTGTTTTTCTGGGGTACCTGGCGGCAGGCGCCGCTCAACGCTTCCAACATCGCTCCAATCACCGGCATTTCGATGCTCTGGATTTACGGCATCGGCTTTTTCACCAGCGTCGGCATTGCGCTCCTCACGCTCGTGCGGCTGTGGCGTGCGCTCAGCGGGCGGCTGGGTGAGCGCGAGCTGGCGGAATTCGCGGGCGAACTCGACTCGGGCGATGCGGCCTCGCTCAAGAGGCATCTCGAATGACCGTCGCCGTGTTTCTCGTATCGCTTCTGGGTGCCATGGCGATCGGTATGCCGGTTGCGTTTGCGCTCATCGTCTGTGCGCTCGCGCTCATGCTGCATCTGGATCGATTCGACAGCCAGATCGTGGCGCAGAACCTGATCATCGGCGCTGACAACTTCCAGCTGCTCGCGGTGCCCTTTTTCCTGCTGGCGGGCGAATTGATGAATGCAGGCGGGCTGTCGCGGCGCATCGTTCGAGTGGCGGTCACCATGGTCGGCCATGTGCATGGCGGACTGGGCTATGTCGCAATCTTTGCCGCGGTGGTGATGGCATCGCTCTCGGGCTCCGCCGCGGCCGATACTGCCGCGCTCGCCTCCATCCTCATCCCGATGATGCGGGAAGCCGGCTACAACCTGCCGCGCTCGGCGGGGCTGATCGCAGCCGGGGGCGTGATCGCACCGGTCATTCCGCCGTCCATCGGCTTCATCATTTTTGGTGTTGCGGCCAATGTCTCGATCACCCAGCTCTTCCTGGGCGGTGTTTTTCCTGGCCTGTTGATGGGCGTCTCGCTGGTGATCGCCTGGGCCTGGGTCGTGAGGCGCGAACGGGTGGCGGTGTTTCCAAAGGCTTCCTGGGGCGAGCGGCTGCGCGCGGCGCTCGATGGCATCTGGGCGCTCGCAATGCCTGTGATCAGCCTGGGGGGCATCAAGTTCGGCGTAGTGACCCCCACGGAAGCGGC
>JALREG010000187.1 GCA_023253905.1 Burkholderiaceae bacterium | reverse complement strand
CCCTGCTTCGCAACGCCGCCGGCTTGGCCGGGGCCGCGGCTTGCACGCCGCTGCTGGGAGCCGCCGTCCGCAAGGCGCCCGAGTTCAGCGTCTTCACCAAGCATCTCGTCGGACTGCCCTTCGCGCGCGTCGCTGACATCGTCGCCGAACTCGGCTTCGCCGGCGTCGAAGCGCCCGTTCGGAAGGGCGGCCATGTCGAGCCGGCCCTGCGCAATCTCCGCCTGGTAAGGCGTATAGGCGGTGTACCAGCCCGGATTCTCCAGGACGTTTCGCCGGATGGGTTCGGGCGTGAGGGTGCCGTGATAGCCCGCGCCAATGTAGCTGCGCCACACCTGGTTGCGCGCGGCAATGGCACGCAACTCGGCGAGTGCCGTCGTCTCGGATGCAGGGTCGGGGAGCGCGAGCGGAGCGCGAAGACGGATCGATTCCGGTACCGTGGCATCGATTAGCGCATCGCGGGTGGCAAGGCCCAGCGCTTCCAGCATGGCGCGTTCATCTGCGCCTGCCGGGCCCAGATGACGCGCGTGAAACGAGTCCTCGCCCGTGAGTGATGCGAGACCGTGGCCGATGGTTTCGTGAAGGCTCATGACATACCCTCCGCTCAGAGCGCGCCGGGGCCAGCGAGATAGGCCTGCGCCGTAAGGAGCGACTCGATCTGCGAGGCGTTGGCAGGCCTCACCCGGATCAGCCAACCGGCATCGTAGGGCGCACTGTTGACGCTTTGAGGCGTGTCGGCGAGCGCGCTGTTCACCTCGACCACTTCGCCATCGATGGGTGCGTAGACGTCTGAGGCGGCCTTGGTCGACTCCACCACCGCGAAGGCATCGCCTCGGGTAAGCGCGCGACCGACCGCGGGCAGCTCGACATAGACGAGCTCACCGAGTTGATCCTGCGCGTGGGCGGTAATGCCGATCGTGACGCAGCCATCCGCGTCGGTGCGGACCCATTCGTGGGAGTCGGTGTAGCGAAGTGAAGCGGGCGTGTCCAAGGCGAGGGCTCCTGACGGGCATCCGTAAGGGATGCGGGTTGGGGGAGCCCCCTCTGTCCGTTTGCCTGAGACATTCAGCGCCGATACGGGCTGCGGGTGGGTTGACCCGGGCCGCGTACAACGCGTGTTTCCTTCGGCGAACCGGATCGCTGCGCCTTTGCGACCAACGCCGGTTTCTCTCCAGAGTGCCCGACCCGAAGCAGTCCTTTTGCCTGAGAGTTTTCGGGGCGATACACCTTCGGCGTCAGCGCTGGGCCGATTGCAGACTGAAGCTGCATCGAGCACAGAACCGATCTCTCCCGCAACGGGTCATCAAGCGGAACCGAGCGTGCCCAAAAGCTCGGGATGTGTCAAACCGCAAGGCGCTCAGCAGCCGCCTGGCTCGCGCTGGCCCGCTTCGCGCGTGTCCGGCCAGGCTACCAGCGCGATTCCCGCAACTGCGCAGCCCAGTGCGACGAGATGCAGAACGCCGATGGTTTCGCCCAGCAAGGTCACCGCAACCGCGGTGGCGGCGAGCGGCAGCGCCACCGTAAAGACGCCGCTGTGCGAGGCGGGCACCTGCTTGAGACCGCTCAGCCACAGCCAGGTAGAGACCATGCTCGCAGAGAGCGAATAAAAAACGAGGAGTGCCCAAAGTGGGCCGCTGAGTTGCGCGAAGTCAAAGCGCATCGCCTGCCACAGCCCCAGCGGGGTCATGAGCGCAAGACCCACCAGATTGATCAGCGCCGAGATGCGGCGGGGGGAGAGGCTTCCCGTGAGCCGCTTGCCCAGCACCACATAAATCGCCTCGCATGCTGCTGCGCCGAGAATGAGGCAATTGCCCAGCCAATGTCCCGCGCCCGCGCTGGCCGCGGCGTGCGAGGAGAGGAGCGAAATCGCTCCCGCTGCGAGACCCGTGGCCACCCAGACCCGCCACCCTGCGCGTTCACGCAGCACCGCCCATGAAAGGAGGGCAACCAAGGGTGGGAGCGCCGCCATCACGATGCCTGCGGCCGCAGCCGAGGTGAGGGCGACGCCTGTGAGTATCAGGATGGAAAAGAGGAAATTACCGAACAGGGATTGAACAAAGAGGATGCGCCAGAGGGGGGGCGTGAGCGGCACGTCGTGTTCATGGGCCCGAAGCCAGGGAATCATGACCACCGCGGCGATTGCAAACCGGAGCCAAGCCAGGAGGAATACCGGCAGCGCTTCGGACAGCGGCTTGGAGAGCGCGGTGTATGTGCCGACCAGCGCCATGCCGGAGAAAAGCAGCAGATAACCCGTGGCGCGGGGGGCTTTGGACAGGGTGGGTAGCGTCACAGGCAAGTGATGGCGGGAGGCGGCGGGATAGCGGGACAGCTGGCGGCGCGGCTTATGAGCTTATCGCAGGTTGGTCGCGCAGGGCGGAGGGCAGTGTGGCGCGCGCCATGCCAATCTCCCCCCGAAACAGGCATTGACCGTGGCCCAGCCATGGCGGCGTCGGGCTCGCCCAGCCCCTCGGGCTAAAATCAGGCGATGAACACCGTGACCGATCCCGCCTTTCGCCATACCGACTTTCGCGCACAGCCCCATCCTGACCGGCTGGGTGCGGTGGTGGAACGACTGCGCCAAATCCTGCCCGCGCATTCGGTGCTGTACCGTGATGAGGATAAGCGCCCCTACGAATGCGACGCCCTGTCAGCGTTTCGCCAGATGCCGATGGCGGTGGTGCTGCCCGATAACGAGGCGCAGGTGGTCGAGGTGTTGAAGGCCTGCCGAGAGCTCGATGTGCCGGTGGTGGCGCGGGGCGCGGGCACCAGCCTGTCAGGCGGCTCGATGCCGCATGCCTCAGGGGTGGTGTTGTCGCTTGCCCGCTTTAATCGCATTCTCGAGCTCGACCCCTACGCGCGCACTGCGCGCGTGCAGCCAGGCGTTCGCAATCTCGCCATCTCAGAGGCTGCTGCACCGCATGCGCTCTATTACGCACCGGATCCGTCCTCGCAGATCGCATGTTCCATCGGCGGCAACATCGCCGAAAATTCCGGCGGCGTGCACTGCCTGAAATACGGCCTCACGGTGCATAACGTGCTTCGTCTGCGCGTGGTCACGATCGAGGGCGAAGTGCTCGAGATCGGTAATGCCGCGCTCGATTCGCCTGGCCTGGATCTGCTCGCGCTCCTGATCGGGTCCGAAGGCATGCTGGCGGTGGTCACCGAAATCACCGTGAAGCTTTTGCCAAAGCCGCAACTCGCTCGCGCTGTGCTGGCTTCCTTTGATGACATCGTGAAGGCGGGTGATGCGGTCGCGGCCATCATCGCTGAGGGCATCATTCCCGCTGGCATGGAAATGATGGATCGCAAGACCACGGCTGCGGTTGAACCCTTTGTGCGTGCGGGCTACGATCTTCAGGCCGAAGCGATCCTCATCGTGGAATCGGACGGCACGCCCGAAGAAGTGGAAGAGGAGATCGCCCGGATCGATGCTGTGCTCAGGCGCTGTGGATGTACCGCGCAACGGGTGTCGCAAAACGAGACCGAGCGGCTCGCCTTCTGGTCGGGCCGCAAAAACGCCTTCCCTGCTGCCGGGCGCATCTCGCCCGATTACTACTGCATGGACGGCACCATTCCTCGCAAGATGCTGGGCCGTATGCTGCAGGCGATTGGCGAGATGGAGCGCAAATATCAGCTGGGCTGCATGAATGTGTTTCATGCCGGAGACGGTAACCTCCACCCCCTCATTCTGTTTGATGCCAACGATCCCGACAGCTGGCATCGCGCCGAACTTTTCGGCGCTGACATTCTCGAACTCTGTGTGGAATATGGCGGCACGGTCACCGGCGAACACGGCATTGGCGTAGAAAAACTGTCATCAATGTGCGTACAGTTTTCGCCGGAGGAACTGAAGGCATTTTTTGCAGTGAAGGCAGCGTTTGATTCACAGGGGCTCCTCAATCCGGGTAAGGGCGTGCCCACGCTTGCGCGCTGTGCCGAATACGGCAAGATGCATGTGCATCGAGGTCAGCTGCCATTTAGCGATCTGCCCCGGTTCTGAGTCACGGACCTCGCCATGAACACTCAGACCTCCGAGCCGATCGCTCACGCTGTGTCACCGGTGCAGACCAGCCCTGCTGCCGCGGCCGATGTGCTCCAGGGCCTGCGGTCGAACATCCTGCGTGCAGCGGCAGACCGCGCGCCACTGCGTATTCGTGGCGGGGGCAGCAAAGACTTTTTAGGCCAGGGCTTCACGGGCACGTTGCTCGACACCCGGCCGCTCGCCGGCATCCTGAGCTACGAACCAACCGAACTCTTCATCACCGCACTGGCCCGTGCCGGGATCAAGGCGGCGCTGACCGATCACGCCGCCCCCGAGACAGTCGATTACATCGTCTACGCCCCCTCCTCGCCCTTGCAGGACTTTACCCCTTACCGGCAGACCAAGGCCGTGCTGAACCTTTGGGCAGGGGTGGAGCGGATCGTCGGGAACCCCACGTTGACCCAACCCCTCTGCCGCATGGTCGATCCCGGCCTGACCGAAGGCATGGTGGAATGGGTCGTAGGCCACAGTGTGCGCCATCACCTTGGCATGGACCGCCATATCGTGAACCCCGACCATATCTGGAACCCCGCCTGCCCGCCCTTGGCGCGCGAACGTCCCGTGGCGATGCTGGGCATGGGCGCGCTGGGGCTGGCCTGCGCGCGGGCGCTGATGGCGCTGAACTTCCCCGTGACG
>JALREG010000057.1 GCA_023253905.1 Burkholderiaceae bacterium | reverse complement strand
TCGGCAATCTGCTTGCCATAGTCCAGCACGGTCACGCGGTCGCACAGACCCATCACCAGCTTCACATCGTGCTCAATCAACAAAAGCGTGCGCCCATCGTTGCGAATTTTTTCGATCAGCGCGCGCAGCTGCTGCTTTTCGGTGGCATTCATGCCGGCGGCAGGTTCGTCGAGCGCGAGCAGTAAAGGCTCGGTGGCCAGCGCCCGCGCGATCTCGAGCCTGCGCTGGTCGCCATATGACAGCGTGCGGGCACGATAATCAGCCAGCCGGGCGATGCCCACATAGTCAAGCAATTCGTGCGCGCGCTCGGCAATCTCGCGCTCCTCGCGGCGACACGCAGGCAGCCGGAGCACCGCCCCCACCAGCCCGGAACGGGTCCGAAGATGTCGCCCCACCATCACGTTTTCAAGGGCGGTCATGTCCCCGAACAGACGGATGTTCTGAAAGGTACGCGCAATGCCCGCCTGCGCCACCTCGTGCACGGCCCGCGGCTCGTAAGGCCTGCCCTGAAGCTCGAAGCGGCCGGCGTCGGGCACATACAGCCCGGTAATGAGATTGAAGAAGGTGGTCTTGCCCGCGCCGTTAGGACCGATCAGCCCGTAGATCTGGCCGCGCGCCACCGACACGCCCACCGAGTCGAGCGCCTGCAGTCCGCCAAAGCGTTTGCTCGCCCCTTCCACTTTCAGGACGGGAACGTCAGCCACGGGCCACCTTGTTGCCGTGTTCCGGCGACGGCCAGAGGCCTCGTGGCCGCAACAGCATCACGATGATCATGGCGAGCGCAATCAGCATCTGCCGCAGGATGGCGGCGTCGAGCCGGCCGCCGGTGAGTTCCTGGAGGGGACCCGCCACATAGCGGAGCACCTCGGGCAGCGCAGCAAGCAGCACCGCGCCCAGCACCACACCCGGCAGGTGTCCCAGCCCGCCCAGCACCACCATGGCGACGATCATGATCGACTCCATGAGACTGAATGATTCGGGCGAAATGAAGCCCTGGAAGCCAGCAAACACCACGCCCGACACGCCGCCAAAGCTCGCGCCGGCGGCAAACGCCAGCAGCTTCATGTTGCGGGTGTTGATCCCCATGGCCTTGGCCGCGATTTCATCTTCACGGATAGCCATCCAGGCCCGTCCGATCCGCGAGTGAGCCAGCCGGTGCGACAAGATGATGGCGAGCACCACCAACGCCAGCAGCAGCCAGTAGATGAGCGTGACCGAGGCGATTTCGAAGTCGCCGATTTCCAGACGGCGCGACAGCTTCCAGCCAAACATCTCGATCGCATCGATCTGGCCGATGCCGCGCGGCCCATTGGTGAGGTTGATCGGGTGATCGAGGTTATTGAGGAAGACGCGAATGATCTCGCCAAAGCCCAGGGTGACAATGGCGAGGTAATCGCCGCGAAGCCTGAGCGTCGGCGCGCCCAGGAGAATACCGAACAGCGCGGCCACACCCGCAGCGAGCGGCAGCGCGACCCAGATCGTGATGTGAAGCCCGCCGGGAAACGCTGACGCAAGCGCCGGGAAAGACTCGGTGAGATGGGGCGACGCCAGTAGCGCAAACAGATAGGCGCCTACCGCAAAGAACGCCACATAGCCGAGATCGAGAAGCCCGGCGTAGCCCACGATGATGTTGAGGCCGATTGCGAGCAGCACATAGAGAAGCGCCATGTCGGCGATCCGGACCCAGGCATTGCCGAACTGCTGGAGGACGAGTGGCAGCAGCGCCGCCGCCAGCAAAGCGAGCGTCCAGACCAGCCAGCCCGGCAGGCGGCCGGGCGGGTGGCCAGTGGGCGACGCAGCCGATGTCATGCGCGGTCCGCCACGCGCTCACCCAGCAGCCCGGAGGGCCGAAGGGTGAGCACCAGAATGAGCACCACAAACGCAAAGATGTCGGCATAGTGACTGCCGAGAAGCCCCCCTGTCAGCGCCCCGAGATAGCCCGATCCGATCGACTCAATCAGGCCGAGCAGCACGCCGCCCACCACCGCACCAGCAAGGTTGCCGATGCCGCCGAACACCGCGGCGGTGAAGGCCTTGAGGCCGGGCAGAAAGCCCATGCCATGCTGAACCGTGCCGTAGTTGGACGCCCACATCACACCCGCGATCGCAGCCAGCACAGCGCCAATGATGAAGGTGGCCGAGATGACCGTGTCGGGTCGCACACCCATCAGCGCGGCAACCGATGGGTTTTCCGCGGTCGCCCGCATGGCCCGACCCAGCCGGGTGCCGTGTACCAGCCACAGGAGCAGTGCGAGGCACACGGCGGTCACCGCCAGGATCATCACCTGTGTGGGGGTGATCACCGCCCCGCCAATCTGGATCGGCGCGCTTGGCAGCAGCGTGGGAAATGGCTTGTGGTTGGGCTTCCAGATCACCATGGCCAGTGTCTGAAGCAGGATGCTCATGCCGATGGCGGTGATGAGCGGTGCCAGGCGCGGGCTGGAGCGAAGCGGCCGATAGGCAATCCGTTCAATGGCGAAATTGAGCACTGCGGCCACCACGCAGGCGATCAGGGTGGAGAGCACCAGGATCACCCAGCCCGGCGCACCGGGCATCGCCTCGCGCATCATCGAAATGACGCTCCACGCGGTGAGAGCGCCCACCATCAGCACCTCACCATGCGCGAAATTGATGAGGCTGATGATGCCGTAGACCATGGTGTAACCCAGTGCCACCAGCGCATACATGCTGCCCAGCACGAGGCCGTTGATGATCTGCTGCAGGAAGACGTCCATGAGACGATGAAGCCGTAAGAGCGGTTGACGACTCCGGCGGTTGACTACTCCGCCTTCGCGCCTGAGGCCTTCACCGCCTGGGCCCACTTCGCGGTTTCCGCGCGAACAAAGGACGCGAGCTGATCGAGATCCATGATAAGCGGCTCGGAGCCCAGCGTCTGAAAATTCTGGCGTACCTCATCGATCGCCAGGATCTTGTTGATGTCGGCATTGAGCTTTCTGAGGATGTCACGCGGCGTGCGCGCGGGCGCAGCCATCGCCACCCAGGGCACGCCCGAGAATCCGGGGTAGCCGCTTTCAGCGATGGTAGGCATGTCGGGCAATGCCGACGAACGCTGCGCGCTCGACACCGCAATCGCCCGGAGCTTCCCGCCGCGAATGAGCGGCAGCGTGGCCGTGAGGGTTTCGAACATGACATCGACCTGACCGCCCGCCAGATCGGCCAGCCCCGCCGGGCCGCCTTTGTACGGGATATGCATGATGTCAACGCTGGCGGTGGCCTTGAACATCTCGGTGACCAGATGATTGGTGACGCCCACGCCCCCCGAGGCATAGTTGAGCTTACCGGGACGCGATTTTGCGAGTTCGACCAGGCCGCGAATATCGCGAATTGGAGAGGCCGGGTTCACCACCACCGCATAGGGCACCACCGCAATGCCCGCGACCACCACGAAATCACGCGGCACGTCATAGGGCAACTTGGCGTACAGGCTGGGATTGACGGCAAGCGGACCGCTCGATGAGCCCAGTAGCGTGTAACCATCGGGTTCCACCTTGGCGGCCATTTCGGTGGCGATGATACCTGCCGCGCCCGGACGGTTTTCGATAAAGAACTGCTGGCCGTAAAGCGCGGACAGCCGGCTTGCCACAGCCCGCGTGAGTACGTCCGTGGCCTGACCGGTGGGAAATCCGATCAGGACCCGCACCGGACGGTTGGGATAGTCGGGTGAGGCGAACACATTCGCAGAGAGGGTGCCGGTCGACGCGGCAATCGAAGCGAGCAGGGCTGAACGGCGGGTGATCATCGGAGAAATTCCTTGAAGGTCTTGGGGGGCGCGTGCGGTCAGTCGCCTGCCCGAATGTTGAACTCGCGGATCACCTTGGCCCAACGCGTGATCTGCGAATCGAGAAAGGTACCGAGTTCCGCTGGCTGCGACAGTTGCAGATTCATGCCCAGACCGGTCAGCCGCGTGCGCACGGAAGGTTCCGACAGCGCAGTCGAGAGCTCACGGTTGACCCGGCTGATGATGTCCGCGGGCGTACCTGCAGGCGCAAACACGCCCCACCACGCGAGCGCGTCGAAACCCTTCACACCCTGCTCAGCGAGCGTGGGCACGTCGGGAAGCACCGGGTCGCGCTGGGCCGAAGTCACCGCAAGCGGTACCAGCGCCCCACTGCGAATGTGCGGCGAAAGAAGCGCCGTAGTGGCCATGGCAACCGGCACGTGGCCTGCCAGCGCGTCGGCGGCCAGCGGGCCACCGCCTTTGTAGGGCACATGCGTCATGGGAAACCCGACCTGCGCGCCGAGACTGGTCATGGCGAGTTGGGCCAGGCTTCCGCTACCAATGGTGCCGTAAGGCAACCCCGCCGACGTGGTGCGCGCGGTCTTGATCAGGTCGGCAAAATTCTTCTGCGGCTGCGACTTGTGGGCCGTGATCACCATGGCGCCGGTGGCGATCAGCATGACCGGCGCCAAATCGGTTCGCGTATCGAACCCCATGCTGGGGATCAGGCTGGGGTTGGTAGCATGGGTATCGAACACCACCACAAAGGTGTTGCCGTCGGGCGGGGCCTTCGCCACGATGCCGGTACCGATCGAGCCATTGCCACCCGAGCGGTTCTCAACCACCACCGGCACACCCAGCGATTGCGACAGCGCAGGCTGCACCAGACGAGCGAGCTGGTCAGTGGTGCCACCTGGCGGAAACGGGGATACCAGCCGGATCGGGCGGTTGGGCCAGGCGGGCGCGCCAGCACCCTGCGCCCACGACATCACCGGCGCGCTGAGGGTTCCAAGCACCACGCAGGCCGCCGTCAGCGCTTTCGCGACATGAATCATGAGAGTCTCCTGTGGCTGGGGTTCTGCTGACCCCGATCATTTCCCCGATCATGCCGGCTGCGGGCGAGGTGCGCAATGCTGTCCTTGGCGCTGGGCGGGACACTGGCGGCCAGACCGCCTGCGCCCTTGACGCACGATCAGCGCACGTGCTGGAGCAACTGCGCCGCCACCGATACCGCGATCGCCGAGGGCAGCTTGCTGCGGATACCCCCGAGCCCGATGGGTGACACCAGACTGGCGATGCGCGCATCGTCCACACCATCGCGACTCAGCCTGAGCCGAAAGCAGGTGGCCTTGGTCTCTGAACCAATCAGCCCGACCCAGGCCAGATCGTTTCGCGCGAGCGCCTCCCGGCACACCGCATAGTCCACCTCATGGCTGTGGGTCATTACCACGAGGGCTGCACCCGCCGGAGCCTGGGCCACCGCATTCTCCGGCGCATCCATCCTCAGCTGACGAGCGCGCCCCGGGGGCAACGCCGCAATCGCTGATTCACGACTGTCGATAATGGTGAGCGAACACGGCAGGGTCTCGAGAATGCGAGCAAGGGCCCGCCCCACATGACCGGCACCGAACAGCCAGACCGGTAACGCAGGTTGCACGATCGCCTCTAACAGGGTCTGCGCATCCTGGGTGGCGGGCGGCGCGTCCAGCCACTGCCGCGCGGGCCGCTGATGTGTCACCGGGTGAACGCACCCCGCCTCGACCGTGCCCTCCGAGCGAGTGAGGAGCCAGCCCTGCTCGCCCCGATCAATCGAGGCTGCGAGCCCATCGAAAAACGCAAGATCGCCCGCATCCAGGCGCTCGAACCACAGCGTGACCGACCCCCCGCAGCATTGGCCCAGTTCTGGTCCCAGCGGCCAGCGCTCGATTCGAACACGGGGCTGCGATGCGTCCAGCATCTGCCGGGCCAGCTTCTCGGCTCGAAATTCAAGTTCTCCGCCGCCGATGGTGCCAAAGGGCATACCGGCATCGACCAGCATGACCGCCCCGGCCTCACGGGGTGTCGACCCCCTCGCCTGCGCAACCGCCACC
>JALREG010000027.1 GCA_023253905.1 Burkholderiaceae bacterium | reverse complement strand
CCCGCTTGCCTACACGCCGTTTGCCAACCGGGTTTCTGCCGGTCTGGAACTGCTGCACCGCCTCGGCAAAGAATACGAAAAGCCCGGGTTCGAGATCGATGAAACCCTGGTCGGTGACCAGCCAGTGAGCGTCGTGGAGCGTATCGAAATCGCACGCCCCTTCTGCCGCCTGGTCAAATTCGAGCGGCTGCTACCCGCAAAACTCCGCGCCCGCGAGTCCGATCCCACGGTGCTGGTGTTTGCGCCGCTCTCCGGCCACCATGCCACGCTGCTTCGCGACACGATACGGGCGCTTCTTCCGGACCACAACGTCTTCATTACCGACTGGATCGATGCCCGGATGGTGCCGCTTTCCGAGGGCCCTTTCCATCTCGATGATTACGTGGGCTACGCCGCCGACTTCATCCGTCATCTGGGACCGAAAGTGCATCTGGTGTCGGTCTGTCAGCCCACCGTGCCGGTGTTGGCGGCGGTGTCGCTACTCGCCCAGACCCGCGACCCCCATCTGCCGCTCAGCATGACGATGATGGGCGGCCCGATCGACACGCGTCGCAATCCCACCGAGGTCAATGCACTCGCGCAGCGGAGAAGCTACGTCTGGTTCGAGCGCAATGTGATCTATCGCGTCCCTGGCCGGTATCCGGGAGCGGGTCGTCAGGTCTATCCGGGATTCCTGCAACACGCCGGGTTCGTGGCCATGAATCCAGATCGGCATCTGAACTCGCACTGGGACTACTATCTCGACCTGGTGCGCGGTGATATGGAAGACGCCGAGGCCCATCGCCGTTTTTACGACGAATACAACGCTGTACTCGATCTGCCGGCCGAGTACTACCTCGACACCATTCGCACCGTGTTCCAGAAGCACGCGTTGCCCCTGGGCACCTGGGAAGTGCGGTTCGGCGGAAAGACCCTGCTCGTGGACCCTTCGGCGATCAAGTCGGTGGGGCTCTTCACGATCGAGGGCGAGCTCGACGATATCTCCGGTAGCGGCCAGACCCAGGCTGCGCACGATCTCTGCACCCGAATCCCGCGCAACTGGCAGCGCCATCTCACCGCCGAGGGCGCGGGTCACTACGGCATCTTCAGCGGCCGGCGCTGGCGCGAAAAAATCTACCCCGAGGTGCGCAGCTTCATCACCGAGCATGAGCGCCGCGGGCGAGGCGCCGCGCGCGGCTAGCGCGCGTCGTTCAAGCTCGCGGGCTGTCTCGCCATGCGCCCGTCGGTCGAGGCGATCAACGCGCTGCTTCCACAGACGCAATGCAGGCGTTGCGGTTACACGGGTTGCCGACCCTATGCCGAAGCCATCGCGACCGGGAACGCGCCCATCAACCGCTGTCCGCCCGGTGGGGCAGCCGGCATCGCCCGATTGGCGCACCTGCTGGACACCCCGCCGATTGCGCTCGACACCGCTTGTGGCAGCGAAGGTCCGCGAACGGTCGCCCGCATCGAACCCGAACACTGCATTGGCTGCACCAAGTGTATCCAGGCCTGTCCGGTCGACGCCATCATCGGCGCCCCTAAACGCATGCACACGGTGATTACCGAACTCTGTACCGGATGCGATTTGTGCGTGCCGCCGTGCCCGGTCGACTGTATTGTGATGGAGCCACTCAGTCCGCAACCCCTGCCAAACTGGAGCGACGCCGACGCACGCGCGGCCCGTGCTCGGCATGAGGCGCGGGCAAGCCGCCTGCTGCGCGTGGCGGCCGAGCGCGACCGCCGGCTCGCCGCGCGCGCAACCACCAAGCTTGAGGCCCTGCAGACCGAGCCCCCCACCAGCGAAACCGCGCGCAAACGCACGGCCATCGAAGCGGCGATCGCCCGAGCCCGCGAACGCGCAGCCGCCCGGGCATCAGCGCACCCGCCGACACACGAGAACGGCTCATGAACCGCGACAAGCGCACCCGGATCTTCAGCAGGCTGCAGCAGAGCAACCCGCACCCCACCACCGAACTGGAATACTCAAGCCCGTTCGAACTGCTGGTGGCAGTGTTGCTATCGGCTCAGGCCACCGACCGCAGTGTGAACCTCGCCACCCGCAAGCTGTTCGCAGTGGCCCGGACGCCGGCGGCAATTCTCGCGCTCGGCGAAAGCGGCGTCTGCGAGTTCATCCGCACCATTGGCCTTTTTCGCTCAAAAGCCAGGCACCTGATCCAGACCTGCGCGATTCTGATTGAACACCACGGTGGCGAAGTCCCCAATGATCGTGAGGCGCTTGAGACACTCCCCGGTGTCGGGCGAAAAACCGCCAACGTGGTGCTGAACACGGCCTTCGGTGAGCCCACCATCGCAGTCGACACCCATATTTTCCGGGTCTCCAATCGCACCGGTATCGCGCCCGGGCGCACGCCGCTTGAAGTGGAGGACCGGCTGACCAGGCTGGTGCCCGAACAGTTCCGCCAGGATGCTCACCACTGGCTGATCCTGCATGGGCGCTATGTCTGCAAAGCCCGCAAACCCGAATGCTGGCGCTGCCTGATTCACGATGACTGCGAATTCCGCCGGAAGACCGAGGCGCCCGCCGCCAGCTAGCCCCGGAGGGCCCCATGTTTGATCCATCGCAGCATGATGTGCGCAGATTTTTCTGCGAAACGCAAAGAAAACGCATCGCAGGCGAGCCGCTTACGCCCCTGGAGTCGATCGCCGCCGACTGGATTGGCGTGCATCCCGAATATCACGCTGTTCTCGATCATCCGGAGCAGGCGCTTGAGCAGCGGTTTGACGCCGCCGATGGGCGCAGCAATCCCTTTCTTCACCTGTCGATGCATCTGGCGATCGCCGAACAGCTGTCGATCGACCAGCCCAAGGGCATCCGCGCGGCCTGGCAGCGTCTGGCGAGTCATCTGGATGATGAACATGCAGCTGCGCACGAAGTCATGGAATGCCTGGGCCAGGTGCTCTGGGAGGCGCAACGCAACCACCGCCCGCCCGATGGAGTCGCCTACCTCGACTGCCTGCTGCGCCGAAGCGCTACCCGTACCGACCAGGCATGATCCGGGTCAGCACCGGCGGCCAAACGCTTTCTGATAACCTTCGCCCGGCTCTTGCCCCGTGCCGAGGGTGGCCGGTCTGGCCGCCTGGCCAGAACGATCCGGCGCAGCGAGCCGGCGGCGAAACCATCGCACGATCGCATAGCGTGGACACCAACGGAAAAGCGCAATG
>JALREG010000430.1 GCA_023253905.1 Burkholderiaceae bacterium | reverse complement strand
TGCCCCGCCTGAGCAGCGCGGCGGCGGCGCACAGCCCGCCTACGCCAGCACCTGAGATCAATACGCGAAGGGGTTTTTGCATGATTGAAGGCTGGCGATCGGTGGGCTCGGATCGGGTTGAGGGCAGGATGCGTTACCCGCTGGACACCGCAGGCGATTTGGGGCGAGCATTGACGACCGGTCGGCATTGGCACAACGCCCGCGCTGCCCATGAGTCTAGCTTAGGAGTTTCGAAAATGATTGTCTGCTTTGTCCGCCGCCTGCTCGCCATGAGCGCCCTTCTGGCGGCATTGGGGATCGCCCTGCCTTGCGCGGCGCAGGTCGACAATTACCCGTCGCGGCCGATCCGCCTGGTCGTGCCGTTTGCACCAGGGGGCGCGACCGACATCACGGGTCGATTGATGGCGGGTCAACTGTCGGCACGGCTTGGGCAGCCCGTGGTGGTTGAAAACCGTGCGGGCGCCAACACCGCGATTGGTGCCGAGGTCGTTGCGCGAGCCGCCCCCGACGGCTACACGCTGTTGTTCTCCAATGATCAGACATTTGTCCTCAATGTTGTCCTGTTTCAAAAACTCGCCTACGACATGGTCCGCGACTTCGCACCCGTCGCGTCGAGTTCCTATTTGCCGCTCACGCTTGCGGTCGCGTCAACGCTGCCCGCCAATTCAGTGGGCGAACTCATCGACTACGTCAAAGCGCGGCGAGGTCAACTGAGCTATGGGTCCTACGGCGTGGGTAGCCAGGCCCACATCATGGGTGAAATGTTCAAGGTGCTCACGGCGACTGATCTCGCGCACGTCGCCTACAAGGGATCTGCACCCGCTGTGGCCGACGTACTGGGTGGGCAGGTGCTGTTCACCTTCCCAGGTATCCCGACGATCCAGGGTTTCATTGCCAACGGTCGTATCAAGGTTCTGGCCCTGAGCGGCGCGGCCCGCAATCCGCTGCTGCCCACCGTCCCCACGTTCGCCGAGGCTGGACTTCCCGACATGGATATTGGCGCGTGGTATGGGTTCGTTGCACCAGCGGCGACACCGGCGGACGTGATCGGTAAGCTGAGCCAGGCGGTTGCCTCGATCCTGAGTGATCGGGAATTCGTTGAAAAGAGTCTCATCGCAGCCGGGATGGTCCCACTTCAGATGAGCCCCGAACAATTCAGCGCTTTTATGCGGAGCGAAACCGGTCGTATGCGTTCAATCATCCGTAAATCGGGCGCCAAGGTTGAATAAGAAAAAGCGTGCAGAGGGCTCCCCTCGCCAGGGGCGCCAGTGCCCGGGGTGTTGCCCTCCCGCTCGTTAGCTCGCGATCCTGGGGACGGCCATCCGCTACCCGGCGGTTGGCCTGGTGGAGGCGGCTGCCGTATGAATGCCCTCGTGCAAGGACATTCCACTGTCCGGTACCGTGATCGGCACCGGACAGCGTGCTGGATGGAATGCCGCGCGACGCCTACTTTGCTGTCGCCGGCATCGCGTCGGTGAGAAGGCGCGGCAGCTTGCTGCCGAGATAGTCCGCCAGCACCTTATGCGTCTGTGAGCTGGGATGCACGCCGTCGGCGAACATGTAGGTGGCGTCGGCGCCGGCGGCGCGCAGTGTGCCGACATTGGAGGCCGTTGTGTTCGGCGTGGAGCAGTAAAGCGAGCTGGGATTCTTGGGATCATCAAACTGAGCGGCTGCTGCAATCTGATTGATTCCGCAGGCCGTGCTCGCGAGCGCCTTGCTCGCGTCGGTATCGATCGTGACTTTTAAACCGTAGTCTGCCGGCTTGGTCAGGACGGCGGTGAGAATCTCGTTGGGATCGACGAACACGATGTTTTGCGCCTTGAGTGCCGCCGCAAGCGTGCCATTGAACACCTGAAGCGACAGCGCGCTCAGGCCCGCGGCACTCGCAGCACCGCTCGCCGCACCCGATGGGGTTTTGCCCATGTCGGGCAGGCCGATGACCACCAGCGAACTGGCGTTGGCGGCCTTCAGCCGGGCCGCTTGCTCGGCCAACTGCATGGCAGCGGCACCGACCGCTTCGGCGATTGCCTGCTGGCTTTGCCCGCTCTGAGCCTGGATGAAAATATCGTTGGCTCCGGCGAAGACCACCACCAGATCACCAGCCTTGAATTTACCCTCACCGGGGTTGCCCAGGTGGATGTCGATCTGCTCTTTGACTGGGATGGTGGAGGCGGCGTTGAACGCGCTTGCCCGGTCATAGTTCGATGGGCCGGCTGCCGTACCCCGATTACCGATTCCGGGCTGTAGCGCAACGCGCGAACCGCCCTGGGCATAGTTGGTGCAGGTACTGCATCCCAACTGCAGCAAATTCGCTGAGGGCTGCGTTCCGCCCATCAGCATGGCAGGCTTGATCGCGTACCCATAGGAGGCTGCGAGATGCTCAACCCAGACCTTTCCAGGGTTGGTGGTGAACTTGCCCCCCCAGATCGAGGCAGATTCCAGTGACGGCAGCGGCGTGGCAGGGTCAAACCGCGGTTGTCCTGACGCAGCGAAGGACGCCCACACCGTGTAGGTGCCGCCATCGGTCAGGCTGTCACCAAACGCGATCACGCGCTTGATGGGTTTGATGTCGCCAATGTCATTGGCGTTGAATTCTTTTTTTGCCGCCTTGGCAATAAAGCCTTGCACGTCATCGAGCGACTTGCTGGTGCTGCGTAGCGCAAGCTTCAGATAATCGAGCTGGCTGTCGATCGCATCGCCGAACTTGAACGAGGCGGAAAGCGGATCGTAAGTGGACAGGTCGATCCGTGGATTAACACTTTTCAGAACCTCGTTCACACTGGTTTTCGCCGTGGCGAGCTTGGCCGACGTGAGCTGCTGCGCTTTGGCCGAATCAAAGCCGCTCGAGAAGAGCTTCTTGATCCCGTCGGTATTGGTCGAGCCCGTGGCTTCGACCGCGATCAGATGGGTGATGGGCGTGACATTGGTGCGCCCTGCATCACTGCTTGCGATGGAGAAATACTGCTCCGTGATCGGTACGCCATTCGCTGCGCCCCCCACGCTCTGCACGAGGTAGGGGCCGAACCCGAGAACGCCGAGCGCTTCAACGCGTGGAATCTTGACGCTGCCGGTTTTGGCGGTGTCGACCACCTGCAGGCTGGCGCCATTCGAGCCCTTCAATGTGACCGTTGCTCCGAGAATCGGGTAGCCCGATGAGACGGCGACCTCAAGCTCTCCGGGAACATTGGTGTTGGTGGAGTCCGAGCAGCCGGTGAGAAGGAGTGACGCCGCAAGCGATACAGCAAGGGTGGCCTGCAAGGCGGATCGGCGAAAGGCTCTGAGATTCAAGGCATGTCTCCTTTGTTGGCTGTATTGATGTACCCGCTACCTGCGTGCCCGTTACGTGCGGTCTCGAAGGGTAATCCGGAATATCGCGTTCGTACAGTCATCGTCCCGTCCCCCGCGGTCGGCGACCGGGGCTCGCGCTCCGCTGTGGCATAGTCGACCCCAAGATGATGCTCCCCGCCCCATGACTGCCGTCGCCACCGACACCGGTTCGCTGATCGAGAGCCGGTACGCCTGGCTGCGTCTGGCTGCGAGCCTCGCATTCATGACGCTCTCGAGCTGCGGCATGTATGCAATCGTCGTGATCCTGCCAGCGGTACAGAGCGAGTTCGCGGTCGATCGTGCGGGTGCCTCCTTGCCGTACACGCTCACCATGATCGGCTTTGGCATCGGTGGCGTGGTGATGGGAAAGGTCTCTGATCGGTTTGGGGTGCGGGTGCCGCTTGCGATCGGCTCGGTGACATTGGGCCTGGGCTTTGTCGCGGCTGCCCACGCGCCCGGGCTTCTCAGCCTGTCGATCATTCAGGGCGTGTTGATCGGTTTTCTCGGAACGGCGGGCGGATTCTCGCCGCTGATTGCCGACGCATCGCTCTGGTTCAACCGCCGCCGCGGCATCGCGGTCGCCATCTGCGCGAGCGGCAATTACCTCGCTGGCACCGTTTGGCCGCCGATCGTCCAGGCGCTTTCCGAGAGCTGGGGATGGCGATCCACCTATATTGGCCTGGGTGTGTTCTGCCTGGTCACCACGCTCCCATTACTCGCCATGTTCCGGATCCGGGCCCCGCTTTCCGATGCGAGTGGCGCTCGGGCTGCACCGGCTTCGAATGCGCCGGAGGCTGGATCGGCACAGACCGCGACTCGCGCCGGGGAGCCCACTCACGCGGCGCAGACGCTCGGCCCTGTTCAGCCCGGCAGCGTTCGTCCGTTCGGTCTGCCAGCGAACCTTGTCATGGTCCTGCTATGCGGAGCGGGAGTGGCTTGCTGCGTAGCGATGTCCATGCCGCAGGTGCATATCGTGGCGTACTGCGGCGACCTCGGCTATGGCAGCGCTGCCGGCGCGCAGATGCTGTCGCTCATGCTGGGCTTTGGCATCGTGAGCCGACTGATCTCTGGCTGGGTGGCTGATCGGATTGGTGGTCTGCGTACGCTTCTTGCCGGAGCCGTGCTGCAGGCCGTTGCGCTGTCACTCTATCTGCTGTTTGACGGACTGGGCGCGCTGTATGTCATTGCGATTCTGTTCGGGTTGTTCCAGGGCGGAATCGTGCCTTCGTACGCGCTCGTGGTGCGCGAATATTTCCCGGCTGTGGGTTCAGCCACCCGGATTGCGCTGGTGATCAACTCAACCCTGCTCGGCATGGCCCTGGGCGGCTGGTTGTCAGGCAGCATTTTCGACCTCACCGGCTCGTATGACGCTGCGTTCGTGAACGGTATTTTGTGGAACCTGTTCACCGTGTCGGTCGCCGTTCTGCTGCTCAGGCGCAGTCGTATGACTGGACGTGCGCCTATCCCGGCCTGATCAACTGCGGGTCTGGCTGGCGCCATGGATCCGCGTTCCGCTACAATTCTGTGGCTCGCGGGTGTAGTTCAATGGCAGAACCTCAGCTTCCCAAGCTGATGACGTGGGTTCGATTCCCATCACCCGCTCCAGATCAGCCGATCAGCGTGGTCGGATGAAAGAACGACTCAAGCGGCAGTCGTTCACGTGTGAGGCCCTGGCGATGCACCATGTCAATCGCGTAGTCGAGGTGGGGCCGCACCGCCGAAAGCCCTCGCGGGTGTGCAAGCGCGTCGGCTTCTGACAGATTGCTGCCGGCGCTCTGCTCGAGAAGTGCCATCAGCGCTTTCGGAAAATCTGGATGCTCGTCCACGAGTGAGCGTTTGAGTACGATCATGTGGTTGATCTGGATGACCTGGTGTCGCGCGGACCAGTCTCGGCTGTTCTGTGCGGGATCGGCGAACACCGGTTTGATGTGCGGCTTGTCGGCGGGTGGTGCGCCGAGTACGGCTGCATCGATTTCGCCCGCCTCGAGCATCTGCAGCATGTCGCGAGCGGGGTCTGCCCGCTCGGCCCAGGGCGGGTCTCGCCATTGCGCGACATGCGCGTCCTCAAAGGTGATCCAGCGGTTGTCCTGCGGGGCAATGCCATGGTCGGCCTGCAACATCCCGCGGATCCAGGTCACGGTGGTGACGCAGTAAGAGCGCACCCCGATGCGTTTGCCTCGAAGGTCCTGGGGCCGGAGGTGTCCGCGGCGGCTGTCAAACATCAGAAACGGATGTTGAAAACGGCTGACGATGACGGCAGGTAGCAGCACCAGCGGAATACCCGCGTCAAAGGCTTGCAGAAAGGTGACGATGGCGAGTTCGGAGACGTCGAACTCAAGTTCCCGCACCGTTCGCTTGAAGGCGGTGTTCGGTACCTTCACGTCGGCAAAATCAAACGCGTAGCGACTTGAGGAGACCTGGCCGCTCAGAAGCCGGCGTGTGATCGGATAGTCGCCGATCATGGCCTTGAGGCGGACGGGGGCGCGTTGAGTATTCATGGCCTGTCACTTCGGCCCGCGGGACGCGGCGAACTGAATCGAGGTCGCTCACGTCTACAGGCCGATGCCCCTTATTCAAGTTTCAGATTGAGGCGCGCAATGATGCCCGACCAGCGCTGCAACTCTGCCTGCACCAGCTGATCAGCCTGTGCGGGCGAGTTCTTCATGGTTTCAAGCCC
>JALREG010000366.1 GCA_023253905.1 Burkholderiaceae bacterium | reverse complement strand
CCGAGCATCATCGAACCGGATCCGGTGTTCCACGCGTTAAGCCCACCCAGTGTCGTGCGCCAGGTCATGAACGCCATGACCAGCCCAAGAAGCAGCGCGCCGAACCGATCCATAGCGTCACGACTGCGCGGCGACGCCCTCACCGTAAAGAAGTCCACAATGATGTTGCCCCGACGAAGCTGGCACCAAGGCATGAAGAGCGCAACCGCTGCGCCCGCCGCAAATCCCGCCAGCTCAAAGTCGCCATTGATCGCCGACCCGAACACGCTACGGCCTATGACACTGGTGACTGTGAGCGCAGTGATACAAACAAGCAGTACCCCCGCGAGAATCGCGCACGCTCGGGCGAGTTGCGACAGGGCTTTCATGGCGCCGATCGTCAGATGCTGAGCGTACCGACGCTCGCGCCGCCGCAGACATAAAGGGTCTGGCCGGTGACGAACCCCGCCTCGTCATCGACGAAAAATTCGACAGCGCGTGCGATATCGCCCGCCTCACCGAGCCGCTTCACCGGAATCGAGGCGGCGATTGCGAGCTCGCGCGCGCTTCCCGGTTCGACCACTGCATGAAACATGTCAGTTCGGATCGGCCCTGGGGCAATGGCGTTCACAGTGATGCCGTCGGCCGCGAGCTCGAGTGCCCAGGTCCGTGTGAGCCCAAGGAGCGCCGCCTTGGTGGCGGAGTAATGTGTGCGGCCCGGCAGGCCCAACGCAGCGCGCGATGAGATCAGCACGATGCGGCCAAGTCTGTGTGCACGCATGGCGGGAAGTACCGCCTGACCGAGCGTAATGGCCGCCCCGACGTGGAGTTCGCTGAGTTCGTCAAACTGCTCGACGCGCGCATTCTCAAGCCGAGACTCGCGAACGACACCCGCGTTATGAACGAAGATCCCAATATCGCCCCGTGCTGCAATCTCGGTGGCGAGCCTCGCGGTGGCCTCGCGCTGGCTCAGATCGACCACCCTGCTCTGAAGCGCTGGATGATCGATCGGACACGGTGCCAGCGCGACCGACACGACCGGATGGCCGCGCGCGAGCAGCCGCCTCACCACGTCCAGCCCGATGCCGGTGCTGCCCCCCGTGACCAGCGCCGCCGCGCGTGCGCTCATCAACGCGACTCCTCGACCAGCGCAAGCACGCGAAGCGGACTGCCGCTGCCGTTCTGAATCTTGAGCGGTGCGCTGAGAATGACCGATCCGGTGGGCGGTAACTGATCGAGATTGCACAGGCACTGCAGGCCGTAGCGACCGGTCCCATGCATCAGGTAGTGACACGGATAGGGCGGCCTGAGGTGAAAACCCTGGCCCGCATCAGTTCCGATCGCCTCAGACCCGAAGCCAAGCACGTCTCGCTCCTCAATCATGAAACGAACCGCTTCTGCGCTGGGGCCGGGCGTGTGCTGCCCCGTCTCGTCGTAGTTTTGATAATCCGCGGGATCACGCCGCTTCGACCAGTCGGTTCGCATCAGAAGCCATGCGCCCGCCGGGATGCGACCGTGCCGGGCCTCAAATTGCACAATGTCCTCGACGGTGAGGAGGTAGTCGGGATCACGCATGACCTGCTCGTGGCAATCGATCACCACCGCCGGGGCCACGAAATGCGAGACCGGAACCGTATCCACCGAGTTGTTGGCGAGTTCGCGCCCCGAGATCCAGTGGATTGGCGCATCGAAGTGCGTCCCGGTATGTTCACCGCAGGAAAAATTGTTCCAATACCAACCCGGACCTCGCTCATCGTAGCGGGAGATTTCCTCAATCCGGAAAGGCCAGCATTGCCCCATCTCCGGCGGCAGCGAAATTTGCGGAAACTCGGGCGACAAGGTTTGAGTGAGGTCGATAACCCGGACCGTTGAACTGGCCAGGGCGGTAACGAGCGCCGCCAGCACCCCACCGGGCTGATGGGCGGCACTCATGACTGCGCTCCGCCAAGCGCCAGTTCACGCTCGAGCACCTTGGGATTTTCGCGCCAGTGTTCAAGCCATTCCTGCGCGACCTCACCTGGGTAGACATCTTCCACGCCATCTCGAAGCGCTTTAACCATGGCCGACGCCACCGCAGCCGGCGCAAGTTTAGGCGGCGGCATCGTCTGGTTCCATTCGTCGTCGATGGGCCCGGGGAACAGATTGATCACGCGAATCCCCGCCTGACGCATTTCAGCACGCAGGCACTGCGCGAGTGAGAGCGCAGCCGCCTTAGACGCCGAGAAGGTGCCGTGGGGGGGGAAGTTGCTTAGCGCGTAAATCGAAAGCAGATTGACCCATGCCGTGGCACTGGTGGGCCCGTCGGCCGCACGTGCTTTCAGTGCGCCCCCGAATGCCTGACTGAGGCGCAGCAATCCGAAATAGTTCACTTCCATTTCGTCGCGTGCAGCATCGGTACCGGGGCGTGAAGCGATTCCGAATGGCCGGTGAACCTCGGCATTGCTGATCACGATATCGACCTTGCCGCCCAGTTCGCCGCCCAACGTCTGCACCGATTTGCTGTCGGTGACATCGAGCGGTACGGCAGTCACTTGTGGCAAGGCCAGCAACTCATCAAAACCCGGCGGCTTTTTCCATGGCTCGGCAACGCCAACCCAAACGATGTCGGCGCCTGCCTTCACCAACGCACGGGCGACCGCCTGCCCGACCGGGCTCTTGCCATCGGTGATCAGCACCTTGCGGAATTTTGGGTCGCTGGTCATGTCGCGCAGTACCGGGTCATCAGCCATATGGGGAATCTCCTGCTCGGGAAAGGCAATCAGCACGGCCTGCCCGGAGCGATCAAGCCGGGCGCCCACCCTCACGCGACAGGGGGCTTCGGCAACATCGCCATGTAAGTGAACGATCAAAGTGGGACCCGCGTCGAGCTTGACCATACCGATCCGCCAGGGCAGCCGCTCGCGAAAATAGAGATCATTGCTGTGACGAAGAATGGTCACGGCCAGCAGATCGCCTTCACCGGTCTGTTCGCGCCAGCGAAGCTCGGGTGACAGGCAGCCCGTACAGGCCTCTCGCGGCGGGTATTGAACGCTCGCACAGCGCTCGCAGACCTGGAGCATAAGGCGACCCTCAGCAGCCGCCGCTGTCAGACCAAGCGCCACCCGCCCACGCGCAGAGGGCGGCAGATTCATCACGCGCGTGCGCAGGATCGGGTTCTTGCGCTTGGGGCGCATCATCGGCATGGACATCACGCACTCCCGAGCAGCACGGCACCGGTACAGAGACACCGGTCATAGGTGACCATACCGAATCCGGTCACCAGACCCAGCCGTGCGTTCGCCACAGAACGATCGCCAGCCTCACCGTTCAGCTGCCGCAGCGATTCAGTGACACCAATGAAGCCGCCCGCCGCGCCTGCCTGACCCGCTGACAGCTGCCCGCCGCCGGTGTTGTTCGGGAAATCGCCCACGCAGCGAAGATCATGCGAATCAACGAAAGCCGGCGCCTCACCTTTGCCGCAGAAGCCGAGATCCTCGAACTGAATCATGACGATGACCGGGTAGTCGTCATACGTCTGTATAAAGTCCACCTGGTCGGGCCCAACGCCCGCCTGCGCCCACAGGTCATCCCGATCGACCAGCCATCCACCACGCTCCATCACTGGATCGTCAGCGAAGGCATTGTGCCGCTCGATCGACCCACGCAAGACCGAATAGCGAAGCCCCTGCGAACGAGCACGCGACTCGCTCATCACAAGAAAAGCCTCGCCCCCTGCGCAGGGCATCACACAGTCGTAGAGATGCACGGGATCAGAGATCGGCCGCGCCGCCATGTAATCCTCGAGTGAGAGCGCCTGCTTGTAATACACTGCGCCCGGATTGCGGTTTGCGTTAAAACGTTGGCTGACCGCGACCTTCCCGAAGTGTTCGCGGCGCGCCCCGTACTTGCGCATGTAGTGAGCGGTAATCATCGCGAACACCGAATTGGGGCCGCCCGCCCCATAGGGGTAGCTGGCATCGCGCGCGAAATAGCTGAACCCGCCCAGCATCATGCGAAAGGAATCGACATGATTGGTATCACCCGCCACACAGGCCACCACGTCTGCGTCTCCGGCCTGCACTGCACGCGCGGCACGTCGCAGCGCCATCACGCCGGAAGCGCCGCCATTCGGCAAAAAATCAAGCCATCTTGGCGATACACCAAGGTGCTGGGTGATGCCCACCGCGGTATCGGGTCCCAACGAAAAACTGCTGACGGTGAGGCCGTCGATTTCGTCTTTCGCGATGCCGGATTCCCGGACCAGCGCTTCGAGCGCCTGCCCGATGAACCAATGAGCACCGTGGGTGGAATAGCGCCGGTACGGCACCGTGACGGGTACCGCAACCGCCACCCCTTCATAGGACATCCGTCTTCGGGTCATGGATCAGGCCTGGCGCTTCTTGAGTGATCGGGTATCGACACAGTGCACGGTTCCAGGCAGTTGCGCAGCCAATGCTTTCAGCTCTCCACGCTGCACCTTCTGAGAGGCGGTGAGCGGCAGCGCGTCGACAAACGCGACATAGCCCGGCGCTTTGAAATAGGCGAGTCGCTCAAGGCACCACTGCACCAGCGAGCAGGCAGCCTGCTCACGATCCACGGCATTAACGGGTGGCGACGCTGCAATGACACAAGCAAGCACTTCATCGCCACGCACCGGGTCGGGGGCAGCAGCCACCGCCACGGCACGAACGAGCGGATGCTGAAGCAGCACGCTTTCCACCTCAACTGCTGCGATGTTCTCGCCGCTTCGTCGAATCACGTTCTTTCGGCGATCAATGAAATGGTAGAGCCCATTGGCATCGCGTGAGACCACATCGCCGGTATGAAACCAGCCCCCCGCCCAGGCCTCGTTGGTGGCCTGAGCGTCTTTAAGATAGCCCAGGTAGAAACCATCCCGCGGATCGACGCCGCGATGCCGCACCAACAACTCGCCCGGTTCGTCGACCGCAGCGTCGGCACCATGATCGGCCACGATCCGCACCTCGACCTCCGGGTTGTCGGGCCCAAAGCAGTTGGTTCCTACGGCACGCGGCTCACGATGCGCAATCAGCACCGCGCCGGCGCCGGTCTCCGTCATTGACCAGCCCTCAACCAGCGGAAAGCCAAACCGTTTTTCGAAGGGTTCATGCAGGCTTCGATTCACCCCCGCACCAAACCCGAACCGAACCGTGTGATCGCGATCGGTCTGCGACTCGGGCGCTTTCATCAGCATGGCAGGCATCACGCCCAGGTAATGAATGACCGTGGCGCGGAACTCACGAACC
>JALREG010000346.1 GCA_023253905.1 Burkholderiaceae bacterium | reverse complement strand
CTTCATCTTTGTGCCAGCCGGCCCGATGCTGAGCGGCCAGTGGCGCGGGCAGACGCTGGGCTCGGGATCGGATGCCTGGAAATACTGGGATGAGCGGCGCGCCGGCCGATTATCTGAGGACGCCTGGCACGAAATCGAGGGCAGCATTTCGCGCAGTCACGGCACCTGCATGACCATGGGCACAGCCGCCACCATGATGGGGATCGCCGAGGCAGTGGGCCTGACGTTACCCGGTGCATCGAGCATTCCCGCGGTCGACTCTGCGCACATGCGAATGTGCGGGGACAGCGGTCGACGCATCGTTGACATGGTCTGGGAAGACCTCACGCCGGCAGCGATGCTGTCGCGTGCCAATTTCGAAAACGGCATTGCCTGCGCGATGGCGATGGGCTGCAGCACCAACGCGATCATTCATTTGATCGCGATGTCGCGTCGCGCGGGCTATCCGGTCACGCTCGATGACTTCGACGCAGCGAGCCGCAAGGTCCCGGTGATCGCCAACATCCGCCCAAGCGGCGAGCGTTATCTGATGGAGGATTTCCACTACGCGGGCGGGTTGCGGGCCCTGCTTGCCACGGTGCGCGAGCATCTGCGTGGTGAGGCCATGACCGTCAACGGCCGCCCGCTGGGCGACAACATCGCGGGCGTCGAGCCCGCCAATCGCGATGTGATCCGTCCCCTCGACAATCCGATTTATGCCGAGGGCGCGCTTGCTGTGCTGCGCGGCAATATTGCGCCGGATGGCGTGGTGATGAAGCCGAGCGCGTGTGCGCCGCGACTGCTTCGCCATGTTGGCCGGGCACTGGTCTTCGACGATTACCCCAGCCTCAAGCGTGCGACCGACGATCCGGATCTGGACGTGACAGCCGATGACATTCTGGTGCTGCGCAATGCCGGGCCGCTGGGCGCGGGCATGCCCGAGTGGGGCATGTTGCCGATTCCGGTCAGGCTTGTGCGGCAGGGCGTAAGCGACATGCTGCGGCTGTCGGACGCCCGGATGAGCGGCACCAGCTATGGCGGATGTCTTCTTCATTGTGCGCCCGAGGCTGCCGTCGGCGGGCCGCTTGCGCTGGTGCGAACCGGTGACCGAATTGCGATCGATGTGCCTGCTCGCCGTATCCATCTTGAGGTGAGCGATGAGGAAATCGCGCGCCGGCGCGCCGAATGGCAGGCCCCGGCGCCGCGCTGGCAGCGGGGCTATGGCTGGATGTTCAGCCGCCACGTGCTGCAGGCCGATCAGGGCTGCGACTTTGATTTCCTCGAGCGGGATTTCGGTGCCCCCGTACCGGAGCCCGACATCTACTAGTCAGGCAGACCTGCGTGGCTGCGTCTTGCACGCGTCGTGCCGGCCCATACGGCTGTGCGTCTCGGGCATCCGCGTGGCACCTCGGCTACCATTCGGATCACCACGGACGAGAACGGCCTTGAACGACAATTTTTCTTCGACACAGACGGTTCGCAAAGCGGTGGTACCCACCGCAGGCGGTGTTGTGGCGGCCCAGCACCGCGTGGCCGCCGAGGCTGGCGCCGCCGTGCTGGCTGCAGGCGGCGATGCGGTCGATGCTGCAGTTGCCACGTCGTTTGCCCTCGGGGTGGTTGAGCCCTGGATGAGCGGCGTCGCAGCAGGCGGGTGCATGGTCGTCTGGCGGGCTGATGAAAAGCGTGCCCGCGCCGTCAATTTCGGCATGCGCTCGCCGCTCAACCTGGACCCCGCTCACTTTCCCCTCACCGGTGCCGGCGTCAACACCGATCTCTTCGGCTGGCCATCGGTGCTCGGGGACCGCAACGTCCAGGGGGCAAGCTCGGTGGCGGTGCCGGGCGTGATCGCCGGCATGGCGTTGGCGCATGGCGAATACGGCCGGCTCGCCTGGCGCGAACTGGTGGAGCCCGCCGCCCGTCTGGCCGGCGACGGCCTGCTTTGTGACTGGTACTCCGGGCTTGTCACTGCGTCGAACGCCAAGGCGCTGGCGGCCGACCCCGATGCCGCAACCATGTTTCTCGATGAGGGGCGCTGGCCCATTCTCGGCGCCTGGACCGGTGGCCCCGTGCGGCGACTGAACCAGAGCCGCCTGGCCGATACCCTGACCCAGATTGCGCTTGACGGCGCCAACGCTTTCTATGGCGGCGATGTCGGACGGGCGCTCGCCGCCGATGTACTGGCCAAGGGCGGTTTTCTCAGCGATCGTGATCTCGCCGACTATCGTGCAGAGTGGGTCGACCCGCTCAGGCTGGCGCACCCGGGGGGCGTGATCTGGGCGGTTCCCGGCCTCACTGGCGGGCCAACCTTTGCGCGCGCGCTGTCTGCACTCGACTTCGACGCCGACCACGCGACCTCACCCGAGGCGCGGCATGTGCGCCCCAGGCACTACCAGGCGATCGCCGCTGCCCTCAATGAAGCCTTCACCGCCCGCCTCGCCGAAATGGGTGACCACGAGTCGGCCAAGGCGCCTGGCAGCACCACGCACTTCAGCGTGGTGGATCGGCACGGCAACATTTGTTCGGTAACGCAGACGCTGCTCTCGATCTTCGGTGCGCGGGTGGTGTCGCCCGCTACCGGGGTGCTGCTCAATAACGGCATCATGTGGTTCGATCCGGTGCCCGGAAAGCCCAACTCACTTGGACCCGGCAAACGGTGTCTCGCGAATTACTGCCCGGTAATTGGTGCCGATGGCCGGCAGCGCATGTTCGCGCTGGGCGCATCGGGTGGACGCAAGATTCTTGGCGCGGTCTTGCAGCTGGCGACCTTCCTCTCGCGATTCGGTATGAGCCTCGAGGAGGCATTCCACCAGCCCAGGATCGATGTCAGCGGGCTGCCGGTCATCGCCGCTGACCCGCTCCTGGGAGAAGAAACGCTCACGGCGCTCGCCGATGTGATGCCCGTGGTGCCAGCGCCGCGTCAGGTCTACCCCTATGCGTTTGCCTGTCCAGCCGGTGTTCTGCGCGACGCGGGCCTCAATAGCGGTTGTACCGAGATCATGTCGCCTTATGGCGATGCGGTGGCCGAGCCCGGGGCGCACTGAAGGTGGCGGCGTCCGGCGCACTGTTTTCCTGGTGGACGGTCGGTTTTCCGCTGGCGGGTGCTGCGGCCCTCGCTGCATCGCTAATCGGGCTGCAGGTGCCGATCGGCGCGGTGGTGGTGCTCCTCATCGGCTGCACATTTTCGTCGGTACACCACGCGGAAACGCTCGCGCACCGGTTGGGCGCGCTGTTTGGCAGTCTGGTGTTGGCGCTTGCCATCTCGGTGATTGATGCGGGGCTGATTGTTTCGATGATGCTGGGTGGCGACCAGCCTGAGCTTGCCCGCGATTCAATCTTCTCGGCCCTACTCATTGCGCTCAACGGCATCTTGGGCGTCTGTCTGCTGCTGGGCGGCGGACGCCACTATGAGCAGAACTTCAGGGTCTCCGCATCCAACGCGTTTCTTGCGGTTCTGGTGCCGCTCTCAATGCTCACGATGGTACTGCCCTCCTACACGATGAGCGCCCCCGGACCGGTATTTACTCGGGCGCAGCTCATCTTTGTGGCGGCGGTTTCGTTCGTCCTCTACATGCTTTTTCTTTATGTCCAGTTGGTGAGGCACCGGAGCGACTTTATTACCGACCATGAGGTGGTTCCAGATGCTCCGCGCCCCACAGCGCGTGACGCTTTGATCGCGCTCGCCCTGCTGGTTCTTTTGCCAGAGGGAATCACCGCGATCAAGGCAGCACGTCAGAACCGACTGCAAACCGCGCTCAACCTCACACTGGGCTCTGTGCTTGCCTGCGTGGTTCTCGCCATTCCAGCAGTGGCCATCACGGCACTCATTACCAATCAGTCGCTGCATCTGGGCCTGAACGAACCGATGGTGGTACTGCTCTTTACCACCTTTCTCACGCTATCGTTTACGCTGAACACCGGGCGAAGCACAGTGCTGGAAGGTTTCGTTCACCTCGCGATCTTCGCCACATTTATTCTCTTCACCATGCTGCCCTGATCCGATGATGACTTCTGCTCGCCCTGTTTCGACGCCTGTGCCTGGTCGAGTCTCGCGAACCGTTACCCGCTCCCTCGCGGCCTTGCTTGCCTTGGCAGCAGCTTTGGGTTCCCCTGCTGCGGCTGCGCAGGAGTTCCCGCCCCGCCGTGGCGTCACCCTGCTGGTGGGCTTTGCGGCGGGGGGCGCGGCCGATACAGCAGCCCGGATCATTGCGCGCCGCCTGTCCGATAACCTGGGGCAGACGGTATCGGTCGACAACCGCCCCGGCGCGGGCGGCAACATCGCGCATCAGATGACGGCGGCAGGCCCGACTGACGGCAGCCTCATCCTTCTGGGCACAATCGGTCCGCTCGCCATTGCGCCGCACCTGATGAAAACGGGTTACGACGCAGCCGCCGATTTCGCACCGCTCACCATGGCGGTGAATTTTCCGAATGTGCTGGTGGTGCATGCGGGCGCAGGGATCCGATCGTTCACCGAATTCATCGACGCTGCGCGACGCCAGCCCGGCCGAATTGATTTTGCTTCCACAGGCCCCGCCTCGGCATCGCATCTGGCGGGTGAATTGCTGAACGCCATGGCGGGCATTGAGACCGTTCATGTTCCCTACAAAGGCGGCGCGCCGGCGCTGGTTGATATTCTCGCCGGGCGGGTCACATCGTGGTATGCCACCATGTCCACCGCGCAGCAGCATATCGAGTCCGGGAAACTGATTGCGCTCGCGTCCACCGGCCTCAATCGGCATCCCTCACTGCCTGATGTGCCCACCATTGCCGAGTCCGGGTTCCCTGGCTTCAATGCCACCAACTGGTATGCGTTCATTGCGAGCGCAAAGGTGTCACGCGAGGTGCTGGATCGCTGGCATGCTGAACTGGTGCGCGTGCTCGACAACCCGGAGGTGGGCGAGGCGCTGGGTCGCCACGGTTTCTGGCCAACGCCCACCAGTCGTGCCGAGCTCGGTGCATTCATTGCACGTGAATACCAGACCTGGGGCAAAGTGATCCGTGAGCGCAACATCAGTGGTCGCTGAGTCAGTTGGTGCCGGGCGGATACGAGAGAGGGTAGGGTCACGCCTGGCCAGTCGTTTTTCATTTTCTTTTTGTGGAGTCGTCACATCATGAAGCTTCTGTTTTCGCCTTTTTCCCCCTATGTTCGAAAGTGCCTGGTTACAGCAAATGAACTGGGTCTGGATGGCCGCATCAGTCTGCTCGCCTCGGCGGCCAATCCAGTCAACCGGGACCAGACCATCATTCCTCACAACCCGCTTGGCAAGGTGCCCACGTTCTTCACGGACGACGGCGAGTCGCTTTACGACAGCCGCGTCATCTGCGAGTACCTCAACGATCTGGCGAAGGGCAAAATTTTCCCTGCCGCAGGTATGGCGCGCTGGCGTGCGCTCACACTGCAGTCGCTGGGCGACGGCATTCTCGATGCGGCCATCCTCGCCCGCTATGAAGTTTTTCTGCGTCCGGAGCCACTTCGCTGGGAAGACTGGTCGCTTGGTCAGCGCGACAAGATCCGCACGTCGTTTGCCCATCTGAACGCCAACCCGTCAATGTTGTCCGCCGAAGTCACCATCGGCAACATCGCGGTGGGTTGCGCGCTCTGGTATCTGGACCTCCGCTTCGCCGATTTCGGCTGGCGTGAGACCTATCCCGAGGTGGCGAAATGGTATGCCGCCTTCAGTCAGCGCCCGTCAATGAAAATGACCTGGGCGCTACCTTCCTGAGCTGCAGATTGCCGGGTTCGCCCGATCGGAATCAAACGTGGAAGTCTCGTTTCGCGAAGAAATCGATGCGCTCAGGCTGGGGGCAGGGCAGACCTTCCACGGTGAAGGCATCCTGGCCATCACCAAGGCGCTGCTGCAGTCGGGCGTGGCCTATGTGGGCGGCTATCAGGGCGCACCGGTCTCGCATCTGCTCGATGTGATGGTGCAGGCGCGGGATTATCTCGATGAGCTGGGCGTCCATGTCGAGGCGTGCTCGAACGAGGCCTCGGCGGCTGCCATGCTGGGTGCTTCGCTTCACTATCCGGTGCGCGGCGCGGTCACCTGGAAGTCCATCGTGGGTACCAACGTGGCGGCTGACGCGCTCTCCAATCTGGCCTCGCCCGGCGTCACCGGCGGCGTGCTGATTGTTGTTGGTGAAGACTACGGCGAGGGCGCAAGCGTGATCCAGGAGCGCACGCACGCTTACGCGCTGAAGTCGGGCATGTGCCTGCTCGACCCGCGTCCTGAGCTTGGACAGATGGTGAATCTGGTCGAGCAGGGGTTTCAGCTGAGCGAAGCGAGCAATATGCCTGTCATCATGGAGCTGCGCATTCGCGCCTGCCATGTGAGAGGAAGCTTCGAGACCCGCGACAACATTGCGCCCCGTTTTTCCACTCGGCGCCTGATCGAGGATCCGGCGTCGTTTGACTACATGCGCCTTGCGCATCCGCCAGTGACCTTCATCCATGAAAAGCTGAAAATCGCCGAGCGCATCCCGGCGGCGCGGCGCTTTATCGTTGAACACAGCCTCAACGAACTCATGCCAGGCAATGAGCACGCTGATCTAGGCCTGATCGTGCAGGGCGGTCTTTACAACGCGCTCATCCGCTCGCTGCAGCAGTTTGATCTGGCCGATGCTTTCGGTCGTTCATCGCTCTCGCTCATGGTGCTCAATGTCACCTGGCCGCTGGTGTTGCGGTAAAGATCCCACGGTTCATGACCTATGACATGAACGTGACCTATCGCGGTATCAAGAATGTGTCTCTTGCTGTGGGTGGACGCAACATCACGAACAAGAACCCGCCTTTCT
>JALREG010000314.1 GCA_023253905.1 Burkholderiaceae bacterium | reverse complement strand
ACGATCCGCTCGGCATCAGCCCATTGAGGATACGGGCCGATGCTGCGGGTGGGGCGGGTATCGGTGAGGTCGGGGCGGTGCCGGCGGTCCAGTCTTCCTGCGGCCACCGCCAGCGCTCGATAGACGCCGTAGGAACCGCTGTGCGCTCCGATCGCGTTCCTTTGCTGCGGCGCCGATGTGGATCCAATGACGGGACCGCGCTCCGCCGGGTCGGGGTGTGCCCAGCGGATGGGGGGCGCACCCCCCGAGCCCTGACCGGGATGAGACGTCAGTCGGATATGCGTGCTGGCGCGGTCATTGTTCGCCTCGCCGCCGCGGGGATCGGCATTCATGAAATCGCTCCGTGGGTCAATGAGCATCCAAGCATCCGCCCGGTGTGGTCCCTTGCACCAGCGAAAGCTTTTCCGTGAGCTATGAAAAAAATCGAAGGCTCGTGCGCTTTACGATAGCATTACTGGATGGCCAAGCCTGTATCGCTCTCCGCCTTCATTCGCAGATTAGACGTGTCCACGCTCGACCTGTTCGTAAGCATCTGCGCAAGCGGAAGCATTGCAGCGGCGGCGTTGCCCGGGCAGCTTGCGGTATCGTCCCTCAGTAAACGGATCACGCTCCTCGAAGAGGCGGCGGGCTGCGCGCTTCTGGAACGTCACGCGCGGGGCGTACGTCCGACCGCGGCGGGTGAGACGCTGCTTCGCCATGCGCGCAGTCTGATCGCAGGTGTAGGTGACCTTTATGAGGATATGCGGGCGTTCGCGCAGGGTCGTCTGGGAAGCGTACACATTGCCGCCAGTGCCTCGGCGGTTGAACTCTATCTGCCGGAAGAAATTGCCCGCTTTGCTGCCTCCCACCCAGATATTTCGATTGACCTGATCCAGCGGACGAGCACCGAAGTGCTGCTGGCAGTTCGCGACGGGCGTGCCGATTTCGGTTTGTGCGGATCAAGCGATGGGGGGGAGGGGCTGGAACGCCGTCCCTACCGAATGGACCATCTGGTGCTGCTCACCCCGCCAGCGCACCCGCTGGCCCGCGAGGGGTCGGCTGGTTTTTCGCAGGCGCTTGATCATGAGCAGATCGGTTTGCTTGGAAGCAGCCAGGTTCAGGCGATGCTCGAGACTGCCGCCGCTGAGGCTGGCCGGAGCCTGCGCCAGCGCATTCGGGTCGCAAGCATCAGCTCGATGTGTCGAATGGTTGAATCGGGCCTTGGAATTGCGGTGTTACCGCGCGGTATGGTGGCGCTTGCCGCGCGGCGAAATCGAAGCCGAATCGTTGCGCTCACGGATTCCTGGGCTAAGTTGCAGTTGTTTGTATATGCGCGGCGATTCGAACAACTGTCAGGCCCCGCCGCCATGATGCTTTCGCACCTGGGCCGTACGCGGGAGCGGCGCGTCGCGCGCTGAATGAAGAGTTTGAGCTGGCGACGCTTTGCAAGCGGACCGCTGTGCCGCGGCGCTCCAGTGAGATTGGGTCAAGGCCAAACCGGCTGAACCACGCGGCCCCTCACCACTGTCGCGGCGATATTGCGATCGTCGCCCAGCACGATCAAAGCGAAGAGTCGCGCATCGTCAGATTCCGCCTGATTCCAGCGGCGAGCCAGAAGCGGCTTGGCGCGAGGATCGATCACAATCCAATCGGCGTCGAAGCCGGGCTGGATGCGGCCCAGCTGATCGCCCAGGCCCAATGCGTCGGCGCTGCCTGTGCTGGCATGCCACCAGAGCCTGGACGGCGAGAGGTACTGGCCACCCAGTCGGGCCACCTCGAATGCGGCCATCATGGTCCTGAAGGGTGAAAGCGAGGAGCCTCCTCCGATATCGCTCGCAAGCGTCCAGGGATGATTTGCCGCCGCAAAATTGAACAGTCCGCTGCCGAGGAACAGATTGGAGGTGGGGCACACGGCGGCCACTGCCTGTCGGTCGCGCAGCAGGGCCCGATCATCCGGGTCGAGATGAATGCAGTGCCCCCAGAGCGAGTGCGGTCGGATCAGGCCAAAGCGTTCATAGACCGAGAGATAACTGCGATCGTTGGGAAAGAGTCGTCCTACCCAGGCGATTTCGTCGAGATTTTCGGCAACATGCGATTGCACGATGACTTCAGGAAAGGCCCTCGCGAGTTCGCCGGCACCGGCGAGCTGCCGTTCGGTGGAGGTCGGCGCGAAACGCGGTGTGATTGCGTAGCGAAGCCTCCCGCGGCCGTGCCAGCGGCGAATCAATGCTGCTGAGTCGAGGAGCGATCGCTCGGTATCGTCACGCAAGGTCTGCGGCGAATGTCGATCCTGCAGCACTTTGCCTGCAATCATCGCGAGGCCTCGCTCATCGCTTGCCTGCATGAAAGCATCCACCGATTCGGGATGCGCGGTGCAGTACACGGCCGCCGTGGTGACGCCGTGCCTCAGCAGTTCGCCTAGAAACACCCGTGCCACTTCGCCAGCATGATGACGATCTGAGAAACGGGCCTCCTCAGGGAAAGTATGGTTTTCCAGCCAGGGCAGGAGCCCCTCGGCAGGTGAGCCGATGACATCGAGTTGCGGGAAGTGAACATGGCTGTCGATAAAGCCCGGTGCGATCAGCATGCCCCGGTGGTCACGTTCCACCTGCTCGCCCGGGAGCGGGGCGCGAACGGCGCGCACGATGCCCTGAGAGTCGACCTCAATCACCTGGTCGGTGAGGATTCGTGCCTGCTGCGGCATGTCGAATCGCAGCAGGTTACCGCGCCAGCGCGTAGGTGAGATGGGTGAGGGGTTTGTCATTTTTGCGATTATCGGGTCGGCCGTTGCGGATGAGGCGATTCATGGGTTCCCATCACGGCTAATCGGTAGGCATGCTGGCTTCTCGGTAGACTGCGTGGGTCACCACTTTGGAGAAGACCGTGGGCCCATCCTGTCCATCACTGAAATGGGTTTTTCGCCTCTTATTTGGCCTTATGTCGATAGCGTCGGTGGGGGCGGTCAGTGCCCACGGCCCGGGCCATCACGGTCGAAGCGAGTCCGCCCGGCCAGCAACCGCTGCCGAGCAGAAACCATGGGGTGTCGCAGGTGCTGCGTCAGCCGTCCGGCGAACGATTGAAATCAGCATGGGCGATGACATGCGCTTTCAACCTGCGCACTTCGATGCACGGCTCGGTGAGACGTTACGCCTCGTTATTCGAAATCGCGGCGCGCTCATGCATGAAATGGTGATCGGCACCCGCGATGAGCTCGATTCGCACGCCGCGCTCATGCTCAAGCATCCGAATATGGAGCATGACGAACCCTGGATGGCGCACGTGGAGCCCGGCCGGTCGGGTGATCTGGTCTGGACCTTCAACCGTGCGGGCGAATTCGAGTTTGCCTGTCTCTTGCCAGGGCATTATCAGGCCGGTATGCGCGGCACCATCCGCGTGCGCTAGCGCTCCGCAATTGCTTATGTGAGCCGAGCGCTGTTCGAAATGAAGTCGTACGGCGTGGACGCGACGCGGTTACCATCTGTCAAGAATGTGTCATGAGGAGACATTGATGGAACCATCCCGTCGCGCGCTAAGCGTCGGACTGTTCGGGTTGGCGGCCGGGGTTGCCGGCTTGCCTGTGTCGGTCAGTGCGCAGGCGTGGCCGCAGCGAACGGTCCGATTTGTCGTACCGTTTCCTGCCGGCAGTTCGCCTGACGTGACCGCCCGCATCATTGCCAGCAAGCTGACCGACAGTCTGGGTCAAACGGTCATCATCGAGAACCGCACCGGCGCTGCCGGCATCATTGGTGCTGATCTGGTCGCCAAGGCACAGCCCGATGGCTACACCCTGCTGTATCCGGTCAACTCGGTGATCTGCGCCAACCCGCATCTGTATTCAAAGTTGCCCTACGACGGTCTCAAAAGTTTTGTACCTGTCACCATGACCGTTCGATTCGGCTACGTCCTGATCGCACGGCCTGATTTTCCTGCCAACGACATCCCAAGTCTGATTGCAGCCGCCAAGGCGCAGCCCGGCAAATTCAACTTCGGCTCCGCAGGGGTGGGCGCGGGTAATCATATCGTCATGGAAATGCTGCTCGATGCCACCGGCACGCGCATGGTTCATGTGCCGCACCGGGATAGCGCGCTGTCCGTGGTCACCGGCGAATCGGACCTGTCCATGGTGCCCGCCACCACCGCCGTGCCGCTGGTGGCAAGCGGCAAAGGCAAGCCTCTGGGCGTCACGCTCCCGCAGCGGCTGGCCGCGCTGCCCAATGTCCCCGCGATCGCTGAGACCGTACCTGGCTACTCGGGCGATGCGTGGCACGGACTGCTCGCGCCAGCGGGCACGCCCCCAGAGGTGGTTGCACGGCTGGCGGCTGAAACCGCCAAGGTGCTGGAGATGCCTGATGTTCGCAAGCGGCTCACCGATATTGGTCTCACGCCTGTGGGCGACACTCCGGCGCAATTTGCTGCAACGGTGAAGTCCGACTTCGACCGCTGGGGTGTGGCCATTCGTAAAGCCAACATCAAACTCGACTGATCATGAAACTGGTGACCTTTGAGACATCGGGGGGCTCGCGCCGGGTGGGTGCGGTGGTGGGCGAGCTCAATGAGCGGGTGGTTGACCTGACCGCTGCAGCCGCTGGGACCGCGCAGGCCTCAAGTTTTGGCGATATGCTGAGCCTGATCGATGGCGGTGATGCCGCGCTTGATCAGGCCAGAAACCTGAGCCGCTCGGCGCGCCAGACGCTTGCCCTGCAGGACGTGAAATTGCTCGCCCCCATTCCGGTGCCAAGGCGGCTTCGCGATTTTCTAAGTTTCGAGCTGCATGTGCGGCAGTCGCGCGCCAATCGGCACTTGTTTGGCATCGAAACCGAGCCCCGCGACCCGGCAAAAATCCAGATCCCCAAGGTCTGGTACGAGCGCCCCATTTACTACAAGAGCAACTGCTTCAGCGTGGTCGGGCCGGAGGCCGAGATTCACTGGCCGTCCTATTCGGTCACGGTTGACTATGAGCTCGAGGTCGCGCTGGTGGTGGGACGGCAAGGCAAAAACCTGACCGCGGACACCGCGTCGCAGCATGTCTTCGGCTACTGCATCTTTAACGATTTCTCGGCGCGTGATGTTCAGTATGCAGAGATGCCTGGCTCGCTTGGCCCCTCGAAGGGGAAAGACTTCGATACGGGTAATGCGCTCGGGCCCTGGATCGCAACGGCCGACGAGATCGATCCTCAGAATCTCACCATGATTGCGCGTATCAATGGCGAGGAGTGGTCGCGCGGACACTCAAGCACCATGCATCATCCGTTTGCCAAGCTGCTCGCTTATGCCTCGCTAGAGGAAACCGTGTATCCCGGTGAGGTGCTCGGGTCGGGGACGGTGGGTGGCGGTTGCGGGAACGAGCTCGGCCGGTTCATGAAAGATGGTGACGTGATTGAACTGGAAGTAAGCGGTCTGGGGGTACTGCGTAATCGCATCGTGGCGCCGCATGTACCGCGGCCACCCGCATTTCCAATCCGCACCCCATAACTGACGCACTGCCTCAACGAATATTTTCTTCACCGCGTTGTCCCTCAAAGGACTGAGCCATGCCCACTGCCTTGCCGCTCCCGCGCCTGCTTGTCACCGGCCATACCGCTGAAGGTCGTTCCACCTTCGTTTCCGATGGCGAGCCTCACCGCGTGAGAACTGTTGAGGAGCGGCCCGGCTATCGGGTGAGTAACCTCTGGGCGCTGTTTGATTCGCCAGCCGCCATCAATGATCCCGACCGGGTAGCCGAAGTGGCGGGGCTCGCACCGCCGCCCCGGGGCAGCCTGATCCGCATCATCGATTACCCGCCCGAGCCGGCCGATCCGGTTGAACGACAGCGCATGTTCGAGGCAATGTTTTCGAAGCTGTTCCCCGATGGCCGACATTTGCCGCCCGATGCGGTTCATCCTGGCATGCACACCACCGAGTCAGTCGATTACGCCATCGTGCTGAAGGGCGAAATTTATGCCGTGATGGAAGAAGGCGAAAAGCTGATGCGGGCAGGTGACGTCCTGATCCAGCGCGGGACCGCGCATGCGTGGAGCAACCGGTCGAATGATTTCGCCCGGATCTGCTTCGTGCTGATTGACGGGAAGCGCTAGACCTCAGTCAATCCTGATCTTCGCTTCACGGATTACCTGCGCCCAGCGTTCGGCATCATCCTTCATCCATGCCCGCATCGCGGCAGGCGTGTTACCGACCGGGTTCGCACCCGCGTCGGCAAAGCGCTTGGCCATGTCGGGCGTCTTGAGGATGTCGGCAATGGTTTGCGAGAGCTTCTCGGTAATGGCGACCGGTGTGTTGGGGGGCGCCACAATGCCAAACCAGGTCACGGCGACCACACCGGGTACCTGCTCGATGAGTGCGGGGATGTCAGCCAGACCCGGCAGACGCGATTCGCTGGTGACGGCGAGCATGCGGAGTTTGCCCTGGCGTACATGGTTCTGGCCAGCGAGGACGTTGCCGAACATCACCTGAACATGACCCGCAAGCAGATCGGTGACTGCCGGCGCGTCGCCCTTGTAGGGCACGTGAGTGATCTTGAGGCCAGTCTTGAGTTTGAAGAGTTCGGCTGTGAGATGTGCGGTGGATCCGTTGCCCTGCGACGCGTAGCTGAGCTTGTCGGGGTTCGCCTTCACGTATTCGAGAAACTCACGTAGCGTCTGCGCGGGCACGGAGGGGTGAACCAGGAGCGCGTTGGACGAGGTGGCCATGACGGTGACCGGTTCAAAGCGCGTCGGGTCATGGTTCAGTTTCGGATAGAGGCTGGGATTGACCGTGAGCGAGGGTGGGGGCGCTGCGAGGAACACGCTGCCATCAGGCTCGGCCTTGAATACCTGCTCGGCGCCGATATTGCCTGCCGCACCGGGACGGTTTTCAACCACCACCGGCTGCCCCAGCCTTGACACCAGCGCTTCGGCGAGCATGCGAGGCAGTGCATCGGCTGCGCCGCCCGCGGGATTGGGGACGATGAAGCGGATGGGTCGCGAGGGCCAGCTTTGCGCGGTCGCAGTGACGGGCCAGAGCCCTGTTAGTGCGCACAGGGTGCCAAGCACAGCGCCCGCCAGGGCTGCGCGACGACCCGGTTTCAGGGGGCGGGGCGAGAGCGGGCAATAGATAAACGAGCGGGGCATATCGGTCTCCGAAAGTGGGGCGGTCAGATCGGAATGATCATCAGTGTTTCAACTGCACGCGAATCGAAGGTCATGAGGCGACGAGCAAAGCGCGGCTCGGTACCGCTGGCGTCCACCAGATCCTCGCAGCGTCCGCCTGCAAAAAAAATCGTGTCGCCGGTGGTGACCAGCGTACGGAACACGGCGAAAGCGGATCGCACCTGAAGGAGCCCGGCCTCGGTTTGTCCGGTGACCTGGATTGCTGAGACCACATGCCGGTAGTGCTGAGGCTGATAGATGTTCGCCACGCGCATGGACCGGATGCGATCGCGCAGCTGCGCTGCGTTATGCGTATCGATGATGGCAAGTGGCAGGCCGCGGTCGGCATTAAAGCGCGAGCAGACGGTGTAGCGACCGTCCTCGCGCATGAGCTCGGCAATGCGTTCAACCCGGTCATCATCGATGGCATGCGCCCACTCGGCGATCAGCCAGGACACGGTAGTGATGTGGGCATGGTGCAGGGCGAGATCCATGATCAGAGTCCCATGTCCTGGCGATATACGTTCCAGAAGTTGCGGATCGCGCGTTCGGAAAGTTTGCTTGAGCCACCACTTTCCAGCGTCTTGCCGCCCATCTCGATGAATGACGCACCGTCTTCGCCGTCGGCAAACGCCCGCTGCATCATCTCGCAGACCGCTGCATCTTCCACCGATACCAGGCCCGCGGAGCCCGCGAGGTTGGTCTGATTGAGTCGGGTGCGTGTGGTGGCCTCGTCGTCATCGGCAAAGCCAAGATAGGTCCAGACCAGATCGCACTGCCGAACGCCGCGCGGGATCAGTTGCCGGGTGGCGAGGCTGTTGGCAATCTGGTGGAGCACGAAAGAGGGATAGGTGTTGAGGATCTGAACGCTGATGCCATCGCCGAACTCATCGCGCCAGCGAAGAATGGAGGGGTCCTCGAGCTTCATCTGATCATTGTGCGAGCGAAGCTGGTTCGCAGTGCTGTCGTAGTCGGTTGATTTTTTCTCGGTACCCGCCTTGGTGTAGAAATAAACATGGCGACCCGAGCGATCGATCGTCATGGCTGATTCCTGCGATTGCCGCGAGAGACCAAAGGTGCCGTAAAACGTGTGGAGAATGTTCGCGTGGTACGAGTCGCGCGGATTCTCGTGATAGGTCTTCCAGTTCGCGTGAATACGCTGCGTGTCGTAGCCCAGCACCTTGAGCGGGCGGTTGAGCACGCGGCGAATGCCCGGCGCCACCTCTCCCAACCAGCCAGCCAGTGGCTCAATGTCATCGCTGAAGCTTGCAAACACCAGCCCGCAGAGGGTGTCGACTTTGAGCTTTCGAAGACCGTGCTGCGTCTTGTCGAAATCGGCAGGCAGGCCGCCCTCTCCGCGCAGCCCCTGGCTGAAGGCGGCATGGCTCAGGTCGCCCGAAAGCGTGTAGCTCCACGCGTGATAAACACAGTAGAGCTTGGTAGCGGTTCCGAAAGGCTCGCGGCAGATCAGATTGCCACGATGCGCGCAGCGGTTCACCACCGCATGCAAACTGCCATCTTCCGCACGCGCAAGGACCACCGGCGTGTCGCCGATGAAGGTGGTTTTGTAGTTTCCCGGCTCGGGAACCTCCGCCTCAAGACCGACGTAGTGCCAGGCGCGCCCGCGAAAGATGCGTTGCTGCTCGAGCGCATAGACGCTGGGGTCGGTATAGACCCAATACGGCGCACGCCGGTAGCCTTCCTCGGGCCACTGGCGGGACAGGGCGCCGGGTGCTGGGCGGGTTGATGACAGGGTCTGTGAGGACGGCGGGACGGAGGTCTGCATGGATCTGGCCGGTTGGCGATGGTTTGAGTTGGGCGTGGCGGCCAATCATTACATACCCCAGGGGCGTCGATCCGAGAGCCCGCGAATGCTGCCGGGCGACGGGCCACATCGGTCGAGGCCCACTCAGCTTTCGTCCGGCTCAACCGGGCCGCGTGGCCGGACGGGTGGGTCGCGGAGCTTCCGCCGCTTGTCCTCTTCGGCGCGCGGTCGGTAAAGCGGTGTGCGCACCGCACGGGCGACCGGATTACGAGGACGACGGGCAGTACCAGGGCGCTTCATGTTCAGGATGAGTTACAGACCGAACCCGATTATCCCCCGGGCTGGGAGCCTGGGTGCAGTCGCCCTCTGGAGCCTCCCTGCCCGCGGTCGACCGGATGCAGCGGTCCGCCCGTCCGATATCGCCCGGGCGTTCGCGAGTGGTGACCCATCAGGCGGCTTCAAACACCGACGTCGCATCGGGCCTGAGCACGCGTCGCAAGGCCTGATCGTCGATCACGATCCGTCGGTCGCCCAGGCGTCGCGTGAGTCGGATCCGATCGAAAAACTCCAGTACGTCAATGCCAAGGTTACGCCCGATGCCTGTGGCTCGACTGAAATCGCCTGCCCGCAGCGGGCCCGATTGGGCGATTGCGAGGGCCGTGGCGGCCAGCGCTTCGATCTGGGCAACCGCGAGGTAACGTTGCGGTGTGATCGCAATTGCGAACCCCTGCAAGGCGAGGCGATCAAGCGCCCGACGTACCTCCCCGACTGGCATTGCCAGCAGCTCCGACAGTTCGTGCACGGATCGTGAACGCCGCTCGGCGAGCAGGGGCAGGACGCGCTGTCGGAAGGCATCGTCCTCTGCGCTGGGGTTGGGGACATGGCTTGGTCTGAAGATCCGCTCGCCGTGCCGCATCAGTTCGCCTTGCGCCTGCAGGGCCGATAGCGCGACTCCCGCATAGCGCCGAATATCGCGCCGGTTGAGCGCGCTCAGTAATGTGCTCCAATCGGCGCCTGGGCTCTGCGGATTCTGTTGATGCCAGGTATCGACTGCGCCGATTAGCGCGGAGCGAACCTCGGTCAGCCGCGTCTTGTCGAGCAGTACGTCCTCTCCAAAATGCCGTACCAGGACTGCGCCCGCGCCCGGCCAGCAGGCGCTTGCTGATCCGGTCGACAGTGCCCAGGCCGCGGCAAACCGCGCGGGTGCCATGCCGCCAGGCAATTCGGCGAGCGCCGAGGCGAGCCATGACTGAGGACTGTCCCGGTTCAGACCCTGAAGCAAGGCCGCATGCGCGGTGCCGCGCAGTCCGTCGGCAGCGACAACAGGCCAGACGACCTCCGCCATCCCCAAGGTACTTAAGCCGTCGCTGGCCCGAATAATCCATCGGTCGCCCACGACAGCACTGACGGGCTGAGCTAACCGCAGCCGCGCCCACCTGCCGTGATTCCTTGCCCCGATTTCGGGTACGGAGAGCGCCGCGAGCCGCCCGTTCAGCCTGGCGGTTCCAGCGTGGACCTGGACCTCCGCGGGCAGTCGTATCGGGTGGTCAGCCCCGCCTGATCGGAGCGGTGCTTGCCGGTCTGGCGCTCTCGGACGCGCGTCATCCAGGCCGCTCGACCAATGCATCTGGACATCGACGATGCTGATCGGTTGATGCAACTCGCTAGAGACGATCCAGTCGCCTCGACCTGCGGACTGTCGGTCGATCCCCGTGCCGGCCAGATTGACTGCACAGCGCGAGCCCGGTCGCGCTTCACGAACCGCCTGGCCGGCAACCTGGAGGCCGCGTACACGGGCGCGATGACCTGCTGGGCTCACCACGACCGTCTCACCAATCCTCAGCACGCCTGCCATCAGGATGCCGGTGACCACCAGCCCAGCGCCTGGCGCGATGAAGCTCTTGTCAACACATAGCCGGATCGCGGTGTCAGGCGTCCCGTGAGCGCCTGACTCGACCCGCTCTGCGATCTGATGAGCGCCCGCAGCGAGCGCCTCAAGTCGAGCGGCGAGCTCGGGAAGGCCAAATCCAGTGTGTGCGCTGACCGTCATCACCTCGGCATCAATAGCCTCGCTCGCGAGCCATGTCCGGACCGAAGCGATACGGTCGGCGAGTTGAACCGGATCGAGACGGTCCGACTTGGTGAGGGCAATCACCCAATCGTTGACGCCCAGCAGGCGCAGAATCTCAGCATGTTCGCGGGTCTGCGGCATGACGCCATCGTCACAGGCAATGACGAGCAGGGCCGCGCGTGCGCCTTGAATCCCAGCGACCATATTGCGGATGTACCGATCATGACCGGGGACGTCGACAAACGACATGAGGGGCGGTGCGTCGGTATTGGCGCGGCGCCAATGGGCAAACCCTGCCTCGATGGAAATGCCGCGCCTGCGCTCTTCGGGCAACCGATCTGTGTCAACGCCCGTGAGCGCGCGAACCAAAGCTGTCTTGCCGTGATCGATATGGCCGGCCACCGCAATGATCAGGCTCATGGGCGCAGGTCACCCCGGGGCTCTGTGCCAGGCCTGGAAACGTCGCACCCTAATCCTTGAGGGTCTGTGGCAGCCACAGCGCAAGCTCCGGCCAGACCGCAAGCACGGCGATCATGAAGAGCATCAGGATCACATAAGGGAAGGATCCTGCCGAGACATCAGAAAATTTTGCACCGCCGGAGATGCCATGAATGGTGAAGAGATTAAGGCCAACCGGTGGTGTGATCTGACCCACCTCAATAATGACCACCATCACCACGCCGAACCAGACCAGATCGAACTCCATGAATTTGATGACCGGCAGCAGTACCGGTAGCGTCATGTACATCATGGAGAGACCGTCGACGAAGCAGCCGAGCACCAGATAGAGAAACATGACCGCCGTAAAGAACGCCCACTTCGACAGACCGAGCGCGAGCATCCATTCACTCACCTCGCGACTCACGCCTGAAAAGGTGAGGGCAGTGGAAAGAATCTGTGCGCCAATGATCACCAGCGAGACCATGCACGATGTCTTGACCGTCGCCGTGAGCGCTTCCCTGAACATGTTCCAGGTGAGCCGGCGATAGGCGGCCGCCAGAATGATGGCACCCAGTGCGCCGACTGCGGAGGCTTCGGTTGGCGTCGTGAACCCGCCGTATATACCGCCCAGCACCACGAGCAGCAGCAGGACGATGGGGATCAGGTGTAGTACAGCCTGCCTGCGCTCGGCTGCCGGCATTCGGTTCGATGTGGGGGGCGCAACCGAGGGATTCACCATTACGAGAACGGCGATGTAGGCGATGAAAAGCGCTGTCATCACCAGGCCCGGGACCACCGCCGCCACAAACAACTGGGTGATTGATTCGTCGACCAATGCACCATAAAGAACCAGCACGATGCTGGGTGGAATGAGAATACCCAACGTGCCGCCAGCTGCAAGCGAGCCGAGGAGCGCGCGGTCGTTGTAGCCTGCTTTGCGGAGCTCGGGGATGGCCACGGTGCCCACGCTCGCGGCGGTGGCTACGCTGGAGCCGCTCACTGCCGAGAACACCGCACAGCTCACGATATTGGCGTGCAGCAGCCCGCCCGGAAGAGGGCCAAGCAGGGCAACCACGCCGGCGTAGAACTTTGAACTCACGCCACTTCGAAGAATGATTTCCCCCATCAGAAGAAACATGGGGATAGAAATCAGGATGTAGCTGTTGGCCGAATTCCAGACCACCGAACTGAGTGAGGTGAGGCCGATCAGTCCTTTGCTGAGAAGCAGTACCAGCACACCCACCGAGCCCAGTGCGAACGCGGTCCACTGGCCGAGCAGCAGGCAGCCAAAGAGGGTGACCAGCATCAGAATTGAGAGCGCGCCGGTATCCATCATAGAAACTCGTTCGCCACACGCTTGGGCGGGCGAAAGGTGAGGACGAGCAACTGGAGTACCAACATCACCAGTCCGATCAGCATGAGTGACTGAGGCACATATTCGGGTGTCTGCAGAATGCTGGTGGATCGCGTATTCATCGAATAGGCATAGGCGATGTGAAGCCAGATGAACCAGCCGAGCACAGCCGCAAAGGCCAGGCTGATGAGGCCGCAGAGAATATCGACCGCACGCAGCGCCACCCCGCTCAACCGCTCGTAGATCACTTCGATTCGGATGAAACCGCCTTCACGCAGGGTGTAGGACATTCCGAGGAAAACGATCGCGGCGTTCAGATACGCTCCCAGTTCATCGGCAACCATCGTGGAGCGGTTGAAGAGCCTGAAAAAAACCTCTGCGCACACCAGGATGAGGATCAGGACCACGCTTATCGAGGCCATGACTTCGCCGACATCAACGATCTTATCGATCCACGAACGTCGGCGAGATGGGATCGCAGCCGGTTGATCCGAGTGGGTCTGCATGGTTGATCCTGAGAGCGGCCGACGCCGTCCGTGAGACGCCGGCCGTGACGATAAGACCGCGGTTCGGGTCAGCGCCCCAGAACCTGACGGATTTCCTTCAGCGCCGCGACCGCGTTGGGACCGTTCTGCTGGGCCCAGGCGTCCCAGTAGGGAATCATCCTGGCTGTCATCCGGTCGATTTCCGCGGCGGACGGCGTGAAAATGTCCACCCCGTGCTTGGTCTTCAGCACCTCGCGGTCTTTCTGTTCGTCAGCAAGGTTCTGCTGGGTCATGCGGGGTCCCCAGACGGCGGCCACTTCGTCGACAACCTTGCGCACCTCTGCGGGGAGTTTGTTGTAGGCGGCCAGGTTGATGAGCATGTAGTCGGGGCCACCCACGTGAAAGCCTGGGGTGAAGCCCCACTTCACAAACTCATACCATTTGGCGCCCACCACGTTGAAGCCTGCGGTAAGAAAACCCTCGACCACGCCCCGCTCCACCGCCGCCGGCACTTCCGCGAGCGTGAGCGATACCGAAGCAGCGCCGAACTGGCGAAGCATCTCGGTCTGCTTCACGTCGGTGGTGCGGAATTTTCGGCCTGCGAAATCTTCAAGTTTTTTCACTTGCGGGCCGCGGCCCCAGAGGTTCTGATCGGGCCACTCGAAGTAGAACAGCGTCTTGACGCCCGCCTTGCGAAATTCCGGCTCCGCATATTTGCTGATGATGGGATAGATCTTGGTCAGCTCTTCGGATGTACGCACGAGAAACGGCAGATTGCCGATTGACGAGATTGGCACGGCGCCTGAAATGAAGCCTGAATATGCCTCGCCAATCTGAACCTGACCCAGGCCGGTTGCGCGTACGACTTCGGTTGCCTTGAAGGGCAGTTCGCCCTGCGGCCTCACAGTGATCGTGAGGTAGCCATTGCTACGCTTACGGACCTCGTCGGAGAACTCTTTCAGGCGCAGGCTGATGGGGTGCGTGGCACCGGGAAACACAAACATGTCCCATTTTTCGGCAGCCTGTGCGGATTGAATCGGTCCAGCGGCGAATGCAGCAGCAGCGAGCGCCGCGCCTGCCACAAGCCGGGTACGGCGGGACGGTTTAAACATGGGTGTCTCCTGTTGTTGGAATGGCGCCCGCCGCCGGTGGCGGACCAAGGTTGTTCAATAAAGCAGTATCCGCAGTCCTGTGGCGCTTGACAAGCATGGCGGCAATCTTCCGGAAAGCGCCCGCGTGGTCAGCCTCGAGCGCGCTTGCGCCTCTATGATCGAACGGCAGCTTCGAGGTTACCGGCCGGGCGCATTCAAGGCGAAGGCTTCGTTCGGCGGGAAGTAGCCGCCGATGGAAACAGGAGGATCCATGACCTTACTCAGAGTGGGCGCGGTTTCGCGCAATTACTTCAATCTGCCGCTCTGGCTGGGCATCGAGGCGGGGTTTTTCAGCACCGAAGGGCTGTCGCTCGAGGTGCACCTGATCGAAGCGATCGATCAGGTGACCAACGGGCTGGCGGGCGGTACGCTCGATCTGGCGCTCAATGTCACCGAGAACACGCTCCTCAACCGTGAATCCGGCGGTGATCTCACGATCATTGGCGGTAACGTCAACCGGCTGCCGTTTTCGCTGATTGCTCGACCAGGCGTGCGCGAAGTGGGCGATCTGCGGGGCGCAACGATCGGGGTGTCCTCATTGCGAGCAGGCAGTTCTTCGCTCGTCATGCGGCTACTCGCCGATGCCGGGTTACACCACCCGGCCGACTACACGCTGGTGGCGGTCGGTCCGATCCTCGCCCGCTGGGAGCGACTGCGCTCGGGCGAGATCGACGCCGGGCTCCAGGGTGCGCCCCTGAATCACATTGCGATCGATCTGGGTTTCGCCGATCTCGGCAGCCCGCGCAACCTCTTTCCCGATTTTCAGTTTACGTCGCTGGATGCCCGGCGATCCTGGCTCCAGAAAAACCCGGAGACCGCAGTACGCTTCATGCGAGCCTTCATTCGCGCGCATCGTCTGTTTTACGCCGACCAGGACGCGGTCGCTGCGGTGGCCTGTCGCGAAACCAGTGTTGAGCGCCGCTACGCCGATCAGGCCTGGCTTGAGTACACTCGCGACACCATTTTTCCATTGGACGGCCGCCCGTCGGTGGCCGCTGTACGCTCCCTCATTGAGGTAAGCAGCCTGATCCGAGATTTGCCCACCCGCGGTTCCATGCGCGCCGACACCTATATCGATACCTCGTTTGTTGAGGCTGCCGAGCGTAGCCTGCACCCGGCGGTCTGAGCAGGTACAGCGAATCAGAACTCCGACAACAAGCGGGTGAACCCGCGGATACGGTCGGTGATGCCGTTCATTCGCAGCGCATGCCAGTAGGTGGCCACGTTCACGCTGATCACCGGTTTGTCGAGCCAGCGCTCAGCCTCGTCAGCAAGACGGCCCATGGGGAGGTTCGCGCCGAACTGAACAATGGCTTCGATGTCATCGCCGTCAATCGATCTCATCGCGCGGATCATGTCCTGAGCGGTGAGGACGGAATAGGAGGCGGGGTTGCTGCCCCGCATGTGATTAAACCGCAGGATCTCGTAGCCAAAGCTCCCGAGCACGCCCTGCAGTCGTGGCTCAATCGAGGGGTAGTAGGGTTCCATCACTGCGATTCTGCGTTTAACGCCATGCGCCTTGAGCGCCGCAACCACCGCATCGGAGGCGAGGGCCACGGGAATATCGTGTCCGGCCACCTTGCGGATCCGGGCTTTCAGGTGCTCACCCCACTCCGTATTTCCGCCCCACACCGCAAGCGCAGAAATGCCGAGCACAAACGCATTGGGCCTTGCATCCATGACGCTCGCCACGGCGGGTTCGAGCGCGCGATCGATATCCTCGACCAGTTGATTGAAATCTTCAGAGCTGCTCACCGGACGCTCGTGAATCACCATCCGGCCGAGGTGATTGGTGATGCCCGCTGGCCGCATCTCGTCGTATTCGGGCTGAACCACCGTATTGGTCGAAGGCGTCGCAACACCGAATGCCATTCGCCAGGCCAGATAGTCGCGCATGTCGGTCCTTTCGTTGAAGAGGGGTGAGGGTGCCGGGTCAGGCGATGACGCGTGCGGCCAGTTGGGCGGCCAGCGTTGCCTCGCCGATCGCGACCGCGAGCCGCCCCGAGTATCCGCTGCGAAGTGCACCCACGGCATACAGATGGGGGGTTCGCGTCTGAAGGCTGGCATCGGTGATGACCGCACCCTGCGGGTCGCGCTCGACCAGCGTGCCCAGCCAGTCGGCGCAAGGCGAAAGCCCGATGTAGGCGAATACCGCGTCGCAGTCGATGCGTTCAGGCGCCGTGGCGTAGCGATCGCGGATCATGACACCTTCAAGTGCCTCGGCGCCTTCAAGCGACAACAGTTCGCTATCCCATCGGAATTCGATCGACTCGATATCGGCGGCTCGAGCGGCAAAGCGCTGGCGTGCACGAAGCGTATCGCCGCGCACCACCATCACCACCGATTCGGCGTGACGGGCGAGGTGCAGCGCTTCCTGAAGGGCTGAGTCGCCCCCGCCCACCACGACCACTCGCCGCCCGCGATAAAGCCCAGCGTTGCACCAGGCGCACTGAAGCAGTCCACGGTTGACGAAGCGCTCGGCCCCGGGAACCGAAAGCGGTTTCAGTGATGCGCCTGTGGCGGCGATGACCTGGGCTGGCTGCCAGCGATCGTGGCTGCTCGCGAGCGTGAAGCCGTCGGTGGCAAGTTCGAGTGACTGGGCATCCTGAGCGACCCGTTCGATACCGGCTTCAAGTCCCTGACGACCGAGCGAGTCGATCAATTCCGCTCCCGATACCGGGGCGGGGGCGCCGGGATAGTCATCGAGTACACCGATGTTGGCGACCAGACCGCCCGGCAGACCGGCGCCCGCAAGATGCAACACCCGCATGCCGGAGGACGCAGCCTCGAGGGCTGCCACATAGGCTGCCACGCCGCTACCCACGACCGCCAGATCAAGCGGACCGCTCATCCTTTCTCCTCGATGATTCGAGTGACTCGACAGGCTGGGTAACCCCAGGCCGGACACCACGCATGCTGGGGAACCGGTACGTCGCCCCCTGCGACGATCAGGGTGAGGTCGTCGGGCGATGCGGTGACCGGAATCGAGCCGCGCGAAGCCGCATCCTGCACCCAATTCGGCCATCGCGTCTCGTCGCCAACGGTCCGATAAAGCCAGGAACTGCGCCACTGCTCGGGGGTCCAGCGCCCGCGTTCGTACAAGATCTGACGCACGGCCGCTTTGTCCAACCCCTGCCCGGCGAGCATTCTTGCCACGACGGGTGACAGGATCACTGTGGAGATCCCTGCCCAGCGCATGGAGAAGGCTGAACTTGCACTGGCCATCGCGCTGGCAATTTCTTCCAATCCCCCGGTGACGTTGATCAGGGTTTCCGCGCGCAGCAGCGTGACCGCGTTCACCTCGGGTGCCAGCCCGAGATCGGTGTGCAGCGATGGCCAGGGGCTGCCCGTCTCATCTTCCGCAATGCAGAGTGAATAGCGGGCCGCCTGCCCGAGACCGGCATAGGAGACAGCGCCCGGCCAGCCGCCACCGATGTTCTGCATCACGAACCGAAGCGCGCGACCGATGGACGCGTTTGCGCGCCAGCCTGGTCCGAGTAGACCGAATCCGCTGTTAATGCCGAGACGCTTCACGATCGGTCCGCTCACCACCAGAAGGGGCGCAACGTTCTCGTCGGTGGTCTGCACACCGCGCAGGTTGAAAGCGGGATCGAGTAAGGCCTCTACCGCCGCGACCACGATCGGGAACTGCTCCGGGCGGCACCCCGCCATCACTGCGTTAGCGGCAATTTTTTCTAGCGTTGCCTGTCCCTGAAGCGGCTCGAGCTCCCCCAGAACAGTGGTCGCGGGCCGCGAACTTCCGAGAAGCATCCGTTTGACTGCGCTCACCTCGGGCGGGACGATGGGAAGCCCATCGGTCCAACCCCGGTCCCCGTACAGTTCATTGATATCGGCGGCCGGGTTGGCCGAGGTGATCACCTCCACACGCTGTCTCGGGAACTGGCCCACGCGAGGCGAGCGGGCCAAGAGCAAATCGCGCGCGTCGCTTTCCGCGATTCGCGCCGACACCGTGTCATCGATCCAGGCGCCACCCGCCTGCTGGCCCACCGGAATCAGCAGCCAGTGCGTCGGAGGGCGGGCGTCGCTCATGGCTCGCGAGGGCAGGTGCGCTTCAAAGGGCTCCGACCCGCTGCTCCCAGCGGTCAGGCAGACGGATCGGCTTGACCGTTGTGTAGCCCAGCATGCCGTTATGCGGCATGAACATGCAGTTGGAGCGTAGCGGATCGCCGCACACGGCAATGATGATGTCCTCGGGTTTACAGACGATGGGGACCAATCGCTCAGGATCGCGCGACTCGCCGAATAGCTTGGGGGCCTTTCCAAGCCGGGTCATCTCGAAGAGCCCCCGCCTGCCGCCCGGCACCAGATTGGTCCAGTTCGTCATCAGGTTCTCGAAACGCCTGGCCGGCATGCGGGCGCGCTCAAAGAGCTGCTGCCGAAGCTCGGCCTTGGACATTCCGGCGCGTGCCAGCATCTCGGCGATCAGGGGGCTCAACACCAGTAGCGGCTGATAGGTTCCGTTTGCCAGCCCCACCACGAAGATCACTTCCCAGGTAGTGTGGGTGACCATGGCGTCAGCCAGATAGGGCAGCACCTTGTCGGGACTGTCGCCAAAGACCGAGACGATCACATTACGTCCGGTAAAGCGCGAGATGGTGACCGCGTTGCCCCCTGCGGGCTCGCCGAGGTCTTGCGCGACGCTATTCCAGCCAATGCGCCCGAGCACTGCCTCGTTTTCGGCGAGCACCACATTCCATGTGCCACCGAACGTTCCCTTGTCGTTCTGGTGGAGCATGAAGCCCGCAACGTTCCGGAGGTAGAGTCGCCAGAACCGGCCGATGGCTGTGTTGGGTTGGAATCCGTCGCGTAGCGCGCCCTGCTCGGTATTGAATCCCAGCGTACGGGCGATGGGGCCATTGAGAATGATCTGGGTTTCCGCGCCGGGCGTGTTGCCACTGTGTTCAACACCATAGCGCGCATCGGCCATGGCTTCGACGAGCGCAACCAGCACGGGCATGTACTCAGGACGGCACCCGGCGATCACGCCGTTGACGGCCACGTTCCAGATGGTGGCCTGTCGGTTATCGGGCAGGAGCGTGCCAAGGATCTCGTCCGGGTCGCGGTCAACAAAGTCGAGGAAGGCCTGAATGCGCGCCATCGTGGGGGCAACGATCGGCAGGCCGTCACTCCAACCGTTCTCGATATAAAACCGGTTGATTTCATCAATGGTGCCGGTGAAGACGATCTCTCGCGGGCCTGGATCCGGGCTTTGCGCGACCGTGACCACGGGTTCAGTGAGATTTCGAATCAGATCGTTGACGGTGGTGCCGAGCACGCCCGCACGTAGTTCGTCGGGTCGCTGCACATCGACGTGACCCGGGACCTTGGCAAGAGGCAGGCTGGAATAGCCCAACCCTTCAGCAGTGGTACGGGCCTGCCCCAGGAAGCCCTCGCAGCAGAGCGATGAACTCGGAATGCCGGCCTGCTCAGCGACAGCGCTCACCCGCAACACGGCGGGCGTGCAGCTGCCTCAGCAGCCCATTCCGGAGACGACGGCGTCGACCTGAAGCGCCTTCAGCTTGTCTGGAAGCTCGGCGAGCACCCGGTGCTCGTCTTCGCCGTGAGTGGAACCAAACTGGTCCCAGTCGATGAAGCGGATGCCAGGAAATCGGCTGGCGAGCTCGGCTTTGAGCAACTCCCAGATCTCGTCGCCGCGGAAGAGGTAGTCCCAGAGGAAGGCGATGCGCTTACCCTCCAGTGAGGTGAGCCGCGCCGCGAGCGGACGCGAGGTGATCGTTCTGGCGCTTCGCGGCCAGACGACCGACTCAAGCTGGTTCATGAACACTCCCTTTCAGTCAGTCTGCCTTGAGGCCCGCCTTGCGGATGATGGGCTCCCACTTTGCACGCTCGGTCTTCTCGAAGGCGGCTAATTCAGCAGCTGTGCCCCCCACTGGCTCGTGACCCAGCTGAAGAAGCCGCTGCTGCGTGTCGGCCTGGGCGAGCACCTTGGACACTTCGGCATTGAGACGCGTGATGATGGCGGGCGGCGTACCTTTGGGTGCATAGAGCGCATTCCAGGCAGACACATCAAATCCTGGAACGCCCTGCTCGGCCACCGTGGGTACCCCGGGTAAGAGCGCAGACGGCTTGGCCGAGGTCACGGCGAGTGCACGGAGCTTGCCGCTCGCGAGCCCGGGTTTGGCCGCGCTGATGGTGTCGATCAGGAGGGGTAACTGCCCCCCCAGCACGTCAGTGGCCGCTGCAGGCGAACCTTTGTAGGGCACGCCGAAAAGGCCGATACCGGTACGCTCTTTCAGTAACTCCACCACCAGCCGTGCCGTCGTGCTGGGCATCGCCATGTCGGCCGCCTTGGGATTGGCGCGTGCCGCGGCCAGCACCTCGGCCACGCTCTTGAAGGAGGCCGAAGGGCCCGCGGCAATTACCATGGGAAAGCGGCTCACCAGAATGATGGGCTCGAATGCCTTCTCCGCGTCGTAACCGGTGGACGCATAGAGAAAGGGATTCATGGTCTGTGTGCCCGAGGTGCCCATGGTGAGCGTGTAGCCATCGGGTGCAGCACGCGCTGCCTCGGCGGTGCCGACGTTGCCGCCCGCGCCGGCGCGGTTTTCAATGAAGAAACTCTGCCCAATGGCCTTGCTGAGTTGTTCGGCAACGAACCGGGTTGCAACGTCGGTTCCCTGTCCGGCCTGGTAGGCCACGATGATTCGGACCGGGCGGGTGGGGTAATCCTGCGCCTGCACGGCGGTAGAGCAGGTTGCCGCTGACACGGCGAGCAGTGCGAGCCATTTCATAGGGGGTGTCTCCTATCGATAATTGTGGGTGTCACGATGCCCGAAAGGTGTCAGCGCGGCAACCGTTCGAGTACCGCTCCGCTTGCTTTCAGTCGCGCGCGCCCGGCTTCGTCGTAACCGTGCTCGGCGAGGATGGCGTCGGTGTCGGCTGCAAACGCAGGCGGCGCCTTGCCCGGTGAGCCCGGAGTGTCCGAGAGCTTCAGCGGAATGCCGGTGCTCTGATAGTCGCCTTCACCGGTCACGGCCATTTTGCGATGGCGGGTATGTTCGAGCGCAAACGCCTCCGGGATGGAATTGACCGGACCAATGGGTACGCCCGCTGCCATCAGTTCATCACAGAGGGGATAGCGAGTGCGCGCGGAGAGCGTTTTCTCGATGGTTTCCCGAAGCGCCGGCCGGTGCTGCATCCGCTGCGCATTGTTCGAAAAACGTGGGTCGGTGAGCAGGTGGTTCAGTCCGACGTGTTCGCAGAAGCGGCGGAACTGACCGTCATTGACCACACCCAAAAAAATCTCGCCGTCAGCGCAGCGATACCGGTCGTATGCCGCAATGCTGGGATGCGCGCTGCCAAGGAGTCCTGGCGCGCGGCCCGAATGCATCCAGTTGACCGCCTGCGGCACCAGGATGCTGAGTGCGCTGTCGAAGAGCGTTGCCTCGACCCGCTGTCCGCGACCTGTTCGGGTGCGTGCCAGGACCGCCATCAGGATGCCGCTCACCGCCATGTGGCCGGTCACCAGATCGACGATTGGAACGCCCACCCGGGTGGGGCCAGCCGCAGGATCGCCATTGATGCTCATCAGCCCGCACATCGCCTGCAGGACGGCGTCGTAGCCGGGCAGTCCGCCCAGTGGCCCATCGCGACCGAATCCAGAGATCGAGCAGTAGATCAGCCCCGGGAAACGTGGCAACAAATCGTGTTCAAAGCCCAGCCCCCATCGCTCCATGGTGCCGGGCAGCAGATTTTCGACCAGGATATCGGCACCTTCCAGAAGGCGCAGCAGCACCTCGCGTGCATCGGGGCGGGTGAGATCCAGCGCAAGTGCGCGCTTGCCACGATTGAGGTTGCCGAAATAGGCGGCCGACCCGATGGCGGTAAAGGGCGGGCCCAGATGGCGGGTTTCATCGCCACCGGGCGGCTCGACCTTGATGACATCGGCACCGTGATCGGCGAGCGTCTGCGTGCAGAGGGGGCCGGCGACAACGCGCGACAGATCGATGACGCGCAGGCCCTCGAGCGCGCGAGGCGGTCGATCGGGTAGGGTGGGTGGGGGGGTGTCGGTCATGTTCGAGAGGGGAGTTCCACGATGCCAGTTCCGAGCACCGACAGTTCCTGATCCTGATTGTGAGCCTGCTGCTCGATTTCGACCAGATGCCTTCCGTTTTCCACGAACTTGCGTAGCACCCGGCCCTGGATGTAGAGCAGGTCGCCCTCGGGGTTGTGGCGCCGGATCTTGCAGGTGGCCTTGCGCAGAAACCCGCGGTCGCCCATCCAGTTGGTGAGGTGGTGGGTGAGCCATGATGCCCGCTCGGGACCGTAGTCATAGGCGCCTGGCGCGCCCACCTCGAGCGCGAAGTCTTCCTCCCAGTGCACCCGCTCGGGTACATCGGGAATCCCGAAGCGATTGGTGATGCCCACGCCCGGATGCGCGTCAATCAGCTTCCAGGCGAGTTTGTTGGCCCGGATGTAGAGCCCCCCCCAGCCCTGCGCATAGGCAATGAAACCGGTGACCGTCATGGGACCCTTCAGCATGACGGGTAACGCCTCGTGTTCTGATACATCCTCCCAGAAACGAGGAGTTGCGCCCCGAACCGGCTCATCGCGATAGAGCTTGTAGGCCTCGGCAATCTCTTCGGCCGAGTAGCGACGCGGAGCGCGCGCTCGCGTGTGCTGATACTTGGTGCCCTGCTCGCGCGCGGTATCGCGCTCGGTGCGAAAGCACCAGCTGTCGGCCTCAGCGAGCAGCTCGCCCTTCTGATTGTAAAAATTCACGTGATAAATCTGTTGCACCGCCCGGCCTGCAAATCGTGTTTCATGCAGCACCAGATCTTTAAGCCAGGACTCGGTACGGATTTCGTCATTGCGGCGCACGGGCAGGTGCCAGGTCCAATCGGAGCCCGACCACATGGCGTGAATGCCGGGCAAGCCGCCGACGTAACCGGAGATGATGCGGTTGGTGGAAAAAAGAAAGCTTGGCAGCGCGACGATGCCGCCGTAGTGGCTGCCCGCCGCGTAGTCGGGATCGCACCAGAGCGGGTTATCGTCGCCGATGCCGTGAGCGTAGTGGCGGATGTTGTCGCGAGTGGCTTCATGGCACCAGGGTTCAGCCTGGTTTTCAATCTTGACGCCGATGCGGCGGCGCAGCGCATCGAGGCCGCTTTCGGTAATTTTCGGGAACGAACGTTCCGCTGACGTTGACATGGTTTCAGGCTCCAGGAGAAGAGGGGGGTGTGGCGCGCGGCACATTCGCCTGCGCTACGTCCGTCTGATGCGCGAGCGCCTCTCGGTCACGAAGGATTTTGCGATTGATCTTTCCTGCCGGGTTTTTGGGCAGTTCGGTCACGAACACGACCTTCCGCGGATACTCGTGCTGACTCAGATTGTTACGGACCCGGGTCTGGATTTCCTCGATGAACGCGCTATCACCCGTCCGGCGGGAGACGATGAATGCCTTCACCACACTGCCGCGGAGCGCGTCTGGAACGCCGATTGCGGCGGCCTCCTGAACGTCAGGATGTTTGAGAATGGCGTCTTCGATTTCCACTGCGCTCATGGTCCAGCCGGCTGAAATGATCACGTCATCAGCGCGGCCGCCGTGCCAGAAATAGCCCTCTTCATCGATACGTCCCAGGTCTTTGGTGGGCACCCAGCGGTCTCGGCGCCAGACCTTCAGTTCGCCGGTGACACCGGGCGCACAGGGCTGGCCGCTCGCGTCCTGAACCTCAACGCGGCCGCCTGGCACGGGCTTTCCGAGCGAGCCTGGTTTCATCGGAAAATCGGGGGCGCCAGGGTAGTTCACCAGCACCACCCCAATCTCGGTCGTGCCATACATGCTGCACACCGGCGCACCAAACGTGGCTTCGGCAAAGCGGAGTGTCTCGGTATCAATCGGCTCGCCGGTGAACGAGAGCTTGCGAAGCTGGTAACGGTAGCGGGTTGCTGCGCCACTATTTCGCATCATGCGGTAATGCGTGGCCGCAGCCGACAGGTTGGTGAAGCCCTGTTCGGCAAGTGCCTGCAGCAACCGGGCGGCATCAAACTTCCCGGCATAAACGCCGATGGTGACACCGAGCGCAAGCGGCGCGAGCGTGCCGTGCCACAGGCCATGACCCCAGGCGGGCGAGGATGGGCACATGAACCGGTCTCCCGGACGGATACCCGTGCCGTAGAGCGCGGCCAGCATCAGCGTGACAAGCGCGGCGTGCGTGTGGCGCACGGCTTCGGGCAGTTCGCGGGTGGTTCCCGAGGTGTATTGAAAGATTGCGAGGTCGCTCGCCCGGGTGTCGGTCTGAAACACGTCGGGCCATTGCGCGAGCTCGGCCTGGAGCGCGGAGTCGTCGTAGAGACAGGTGAGACCGGCGATGCCAGCCACCGCCTGGGCTTTGTCTGGTACGGTGATCAGGACACGCGGCTCGCAGTCGAGCACTCTGAGCCGCACCCCGTCGGGCCCAAACAGCGTAAAGAGCGGCACTGCGATGGCGCCGAGTTTGATTGCACCGAAGATCGCCGCATAAAAGAGGCGACCAGGTTCCAGCATGACCGCCACCCGGTCGCCGCGGCTGATACCGCGTGCGGCAAGCAGATGCGCGAAGCGTGCTGAATCAGCAGAGATCTGGCGAAAGCTGAGGAGTTCGTCAGCTTGGCCAGGGCGGACCACGATCACCGCGGTGCGGTCTCCGGCGGCATGCCGGTCGATGCACTCGTGAGCGATGTTGAGCTGCTCCCGGTTGCCATCGAAGAGGGCCCACAGCGCATCTTTGGAGTAGTGCTGCTGCGCGTCGGCGTAGCGGCTGAATTCGGTGAGGAGCGGCATACAAGGGGGCGGGCGCGGGGGCGCGGGTGACAGGTTCTGGTGGATACCGGACTATGGCGTGCCGCCCAAAGATTTGTCAATTGGCGTTAGTATTTGTATATGGACAAAAAAGTTCAACCGTCACCGCCCCCCGCGTCGAGGGCGCCTTCCCGCCCTGTCCGACCTGGTCCCCCCGCAGCGGTCGACCGCGTTCGCCCGGTCCCCGCGGTCAGTCGGGCGGTTGCGATACTGCGCGCGCTCGGGCGAAGTGCCGAACCGATGGGTGTGAAGGCCCTCGCTGATCAGCTCGAGCTCGTCCCCAGCACCTGTCTGCACATTCTTCGTGTTCTGGTGGCCGAGCAGTTGGTGAAACTCGACCCCGTCACGCGTCGCTACAGTCTGGGGAATGGCCTGGCCGCACTTGCCCGGGCCGCGCTCGCCCGCGACCCGTTCCCGGCCCTCGCGCAGCCTGTACTCGATCAGATTTCGTATCGCTGGAAGGTCACGGCGATCGGTGTTGAAATCGCAGCACTCGAGCACATGCTGGTGCTCGCAATCTCTCGCTCGGAGGCGCCGTTTCGTTTGCATGTGGATGTCGGCAGCCGATTCCCCGCGCTCATCAGCGCAACCGGGCGGCTGGTGGCTGCGTTCACGCAGTGGCCGCCAGGCGAACTCGAAGCCCGGTTCCGAAAGCTTCGCTGGCAGAAGGCGCCGGGCTATCGCCGTTGGCTCAAGCAGGTCGCTGAAGTCCGCGAGCGTGGCTTCAGCCTGGATGAAGGCGATTACATCGCAGGCGTGACGCTGATCGCCGTACCCGTCTTCAATGCTGGCGGCGTGCTGTCACACGCACTGGTGGCAGCCGAAATGGGGGAATCGAACAGCGCGCGGGCGCGCCGGGGCCTGATCGAGGATCTCCTTGCGCGGGCCCGTGCACTGTCAGACTCCCTCGCCTGACAGGCCGACGGAGGACCCTTGGCGAGGTCAGTCCGCAGTGCCTGGCGTCACGGCCGGCCGGATCGCGGGCGGGGCGCCATCCACCCACGCCGGAAACAGCGCCTGCAGGCTGCCATCGGGTGCTCTGGCTACCAGCTTACGACTGGCCAGACGAGGGCTCGCCAGTGCTTCGTCGAGTGCAAGCACCGGCGAGACACAGCACTCATCGTCAGAAAATCGCGCGAGGCATTCATCGAACGAAAGCGCGGTAATCACGTCTGCCACGTCGGCAATCAGCCGGTGCTGTGGCAGGGGTTCAGTCTGCCTGGCCGCCCACTCGGGATGGCCGGCTGCGTCGCTGAAGCGCCGCCAGAATTTGGGCTCGACCGCTCCCACCACCACGTGTCGGTCATCACGGGTGCGATACACCTGGTAATAGGCTGCACCGCCGTTCAGATAGGTGGTTCGCCGCTTCGGAACCGCGCGGTTCTCGCCGAAGTCGGCCACCTGCAGCATCTGAAGCGGCATGATCACATCGGCAAGGCCCAGGTCGATCGCACAACCCTCGCCGCTACCGTGGCGTCCCTGAAGCGCGCCCAGGATCGCGATCGCTGCGAACAGGCTGCCTGACACGTCCGCCACCGGCGGGTCGAAAAAAACCGGGCCCTGGTGACCATTACGATCCAGGACGCCCGCCTCGGCCAGATAATTGGCGTCATGTCCGGCTTTTTGCAGCGACTCCCCGGCCGCGCCATAGCCACTGATCGAGCACACGATCAGCCGCGGCGCGTGTGCTCTGAGTAACCCGATGCCCAGCCCCAGTCGCTCCATCACGCCAGGCCTGAAGCCCTCTATCAACACATCGGCCTCGCGCGCAAGCTCCAGCAGCGTTTCGCGACCCTGGTCGCTCTTGAGATCGATCCGGAGAACTCGCTTGCCAGCGTTGAGCGTCTGATAAAAGAGCCCTTCGCCCTCGCGGTTCCTCGGACCGAGCGTTTGCATGGGGTCGCCCGAGGGCGGCTCGATCTTCAGGACCTCGGCCCCCATGTCGGCGAGCAGCAGACTGGCGAGCGGCCCGGGGATGTACTGCGACAGATCGAGGATACGAACGCCTGCCAGCCACCGGCTCATGCCTTGGCTCATCTGTTCACCCGTCAATGAAATTCGTGGGAGGGGGATGGAATTCGAAAAGGCATGCCTATTCGACCAACAGCCCGCTTGTCTCTCTATGATGCGCATCGAGAATATCAACAGCCATCAAGTGGTGTCCAATGCCACTCGAGCCAGGAGAACCCCGTTGCCCATTCATGTGAGTCAACCCCGCCCCTCGGTCACGCTGGTCACGCTGGACAATCCGGCGAAACGAAATGCGCTGTCGCGCGCGGACCTGGCTGAACTGGGGCGTCTTTGGGAGCGCCTCGATTCCGATCCAGGCTGTCGTGCGATCGTGCTCACGGGGGCTGGCGAAAAAGGTTTCTGCTCCGGCGCCGACATCGGCGGTGACCTGAGCGCAGCCGAGGAAACCGCCCGTATCGTCAATGATGCACTGCTGAAGACCCGCGCATTTTCAAAACCGATCATCGCGGCGATCAATGGTGATTGCGCAGGCGGCGGGGTGGAACTGCTCCTGGCGACCGATATCCGGGTGGCTGCGCCCCATGCGCGCTTCGGCCTGCCCGAGGTCAAATGGTCGATCTATCCATTCGGCGGCGCCACGGTGAAACTGGTGCAGCAGATCGGCTATGTGCACGCGATGGATCTGCTCCTCACCGCGCGGCTGATCGACGCCGAGAGCGCCCGCGCCATGGCGCTGATCAACCGTGTGGTGCCCGCCGAGCTGGTGCTCGATGACGCGCTTGCCACAGCCAGTGTCATTGCAGCCAACAGCCCGGTGGCGGTACAGGCGGTTCGGCAGCAGATCAGCGACTGCATTGCTGAACACGCGCGCAGCCGCGAGCCGATCGAACAGCGCCTGGGAGACCAGGTTCGCGCGAGCCCCTGGTTTGCTGAAGGCGTCGCGGCATTCCGGGAAAAGCGACCGCCCCGCTACGAAGATTGAGACGGCAGACCTTGCCGGTCGTGCATCAGCTCGCTAGATTCGCGATCAGTACGGGGCGTGCATTCGGATGCATCGGCCTCACGTCGGTTGAGTGATTTCCCCATTTATGGATGGAGGCCCAATATGCGGCAACTCGATATTCTGCTGAGCGGACTCACCTTTCCCGAAGCCCCGCGCTGGCGCGCAGACCGGCTCTGGTTCTCCGATTTTTATTCGTTTCGTGTCATGACGGTTGGTCTGGATGGCCGTGACGAGACCATCGCCGAGGTCCCAGGCCGTCCGTCCGGGTTGGGCTGGACGGCGGACGGCGACCTGCTGGTCGTCTCCATGCTTGAGAAAAGAGTGATGCGGCTGCGGGCGGGCAAGCTCGAACCCCATGCCGATCTCAGTGGTCTGGCCACCGGACCCTGTAACGACATGGTGACTGATGCACGCGGCCGCAGCTGGGTGGGTAACTTCGGTTACGACCGCCACGCCGGCGAGTCACCGCGTAACACCTGTATCGCCTTCATCTCCGAGCGAGGCGAGGTGATGAGCGCAGCCGATGATGTGGTATTTCCGAATGGCATGGTGATCACCCCCGATGGCAAGAGCCTGATCGTGGGTGAAACCTTCGCGCACCGGCTGACCCGTTTTGACATTGAGCCCGATGGTCGGCTGGTCAATCGCCGTTTGTTCGCGCAGATCGAGGGCGTTGCTCCCGATGGCATTTGTCTGGATGCGGAAGGCGCGGTGTGGGTGAGCAATCCCACCGGCAATCGCATGGTCCGGGTATTCGAGGGCGGCAAGATTGCCGAAGAGATCCGAACCGGCGACCGCAATTCCTACGCCTGCATGCTGGGCGGACCCGGTCGGCGGACGCTCTTCGTGCTGACCAACAGCGGAGCGGGCCCAGGCATGGCGAACAAACGCGACGGCTGTATTGAAGTGGCTCAGGTGGAGGTGCCGGGCGCGGGTCTGCCCTGATCCAATCGCAGCGGGGCGTTTGTTCCTCAGGCGTTCGCACTCTCGATCGCGCGCATGTGTCCGACGAAAACCTGGGCGATCTCGTCTTCATAGATCTCCCATTCCGGATACGGGATCAGCGGGATGTCCTGATCGGTGATGGGTAGCGAGTGAAGCTTGGCGCCCGGAATGCGCGCAGCCGCGAGCGCCCCATTTGCTGAAGCGTGCGTGAGGTCATTACCGGGAATCACCACGGTGGGCACCCGGATCGACCCCAACTCTTCATCGGTGACTCCCATCACGGGTAAGCGGGTGCCAGCAATGAACATCTCCTGCCACCGGCTCATAACTGCGATGTAGTCCTCGGCGTTCATCGACATGAGGCGCGCTTGCATCGGCGGATTGGCGGCAATTCTTTCCTGATATTGCGGATGTGCACAGACGGCCGCCATGCCACCCTCGCGCGCCGCTTTGATGAACTGGCCGTAATACATATCGGGTAGCCGCCCCGCGGCGAAGGCTCCGCCAGTGACCCGCATGAGCAGCAGTCCGCGGACCTTGTTCGGGTAGCGCAGATAAAAGCGCATCGCGGTGCGTGCACCAGCGGACGATCCGCCGATGAAGGCGGGGGTTGCGCCGAGCTGCTCGAGGAGCGCGAGCAGGTCATCGAGCCAGAGCGTTTCCTCCGGCACATCGCCTTCAATCACGATATCGGTGGCGCCGGTGTTGCGGCGGTCGTGCAGCACCACCCGATAGCC
>JALREG010000309.1 GCA_023253905.1 Burkholderiaceae bacterium | reverse complement strand
CGCGTCTGCCCGATCGCCCCCCGCCTGCCATCGGGGCGCTGATCAACACACCCCGTACCACCCTCATCGACGGCACGGTGATCGAGGCCAACGCCTTTCGAGGCAAGGTGCTACTGGTTCAGTTGTGGGCGACCTGGTGCCCGTTCTGTCGCAAGCAGAACCCGCTCCTCGACAAGCTCTGGCGGTCACGCCGTAGCGATGGACTTGAGCTCCTTGGCCTCTCCATTGACGAGAAGCCCGATGTGATCAAGCGCTACCTGGCCGAGCACGACTATCGTTTCCCGGTAGCCCGACTCGATGCCGCGTGGTGGGCGGCTATCGGACGACCCAAGGGATTACCTATCCTCTGGTTGATCGACCGCGAGTCGCGGCTGAGGCAGATCGAAATCGGTGAAATGTTTCCCGAGGACATTGAACTTCTGGAGCGCTGGATATGAGTAAAGCGAATCGACTGAACGGAAGCGTGAACCCCGCCAGCGTGCGCCGCGCCCGCCTGTTGCCCGTGCTGACTGTATCGCTCGCGGCGCTGGTCTGGCTGGCGCCCCTGAAGGCTGCGCAGGCGCAGGAGGCTACTTTCACAACCCGTAGCCTCACCGTGGAAACCGCGCTGCGTGCCGCGCAGGCGGCGCTCGCCTCATGCCGCAAGGCGGGCTATCAGGTCGGTGTGGCTGTGACAGACCGAAGCGGTGTCCTGCAGGTTTATCTGCGCGACCGCTTCGCAGGCGCGCACACCGTGGAAGTGGCCGCTCGAAAGGCCTGGACTGCCGCGTCGTTTCGGATCACCACCACCGCGCTGGGTGTTGAAACCCAGGCCGGTCGGCCGATGAGCGGCATCCGGCAGTCGCCGGGGGTGCTCGCCATTGGCGGGGGGCTCCCCATCGAGGCAGCGGGGGCCGTGATTGCGGCCATCGGGGTCTCCGGAGCACCCGGCGGGGAGGCCGACGACGCGTGTGCCAAGGCGGGCATCGAGGCGATCCAGATGGATATCGAGATGTGATGGCGCCATGCGCGTGCTGATCCGATGGCTGGTTCTGATCTGCGCGCTTTGCGCCTTGCCGCTCAAGGCCGCTGATCTCGAGTTCGAGCCGGTCACCATTCCGGTCAAGCCGATCCAGGTGAGTCCCCGGGTGTGGATGGTGCAAGGGGATGTGGGTCCGGTCTCAGCTGCCAATCAGGGCTTCAACGCGAACGCGGGCTTCGTGGTGACCGATGAAGGCGTGGTGGTGTTTGACGCTCTAGGGTCGCCGGCGCTGGGCGCTGCGCTTCGCGCGCGCATCCGTGTCATCACGCCCCAACCCGTTCGGCATGTGGTGATCAGCCATTACCACGCCGATCATTTCTACGGGTTGCAGGCTTTTACCCCAGAGGGCCCGACTGTCTGGGCGCACCGTTTGGCGCTGCCCTACCTCGCCTCTGAATCGCCTGCGCTCCGGCTGGCCGAGCGACGCGAATCGCTCTTTCCCTGGGTCAACCAACTCACCCGTGTCGTTGCGCCGGGGCAGACGATTGATCGCGAGACGACGTTTCGCTTAGGGGGGCTCACTTTTCGGCTGATTCCCGCCGGACCGGCTCATACGCCCGAAGACCTGATGATGCTGGTCGAGGAGGAGGGCGTGCTGTTCGCGGGCGATCTGATTTTCGCAGGCCGGGTGCCTTATGTGGGCGATGCCGATAGTCGCGCCTGGCTGGCCGCGCTTGACCGCCTCGCGACGCGCCCCCCCTCGCGTATCGTCACCGGTCACGGTCCGCCTTCCAAGGATGGGTCGGCGGACCTCGCCATGACGCGTGACTATCTTCGCTTTCTGCGTCACGAGATGGCCCGTGCAGTCGATGAAATGCTCGACTTCGATGAGGCTTATGCGCGCGTGGACTGGTCGCGGTTTCGGACTATGCCGGCGTTCGATGCCGCTAACCGGCGCAATGCCTTCAATACATTTGTGCTGATGGAGCGCGAGGCGCTACAGCGCAAGTAAGGGCTGGCGCTTGCCTGCCGGGCAAGTCGCCATGCAGGCTTTCCTTCAGTTCCCGGGGTCGCTGTCTGACTCCGTAGCCGCGACGCAATAGTGACGGGCGGCGTTCATCAGCCGCTCGGCCACGGCGGCTCGAAGCGCCTGTGGGCCCACCACCTCCACATGTTCACCGTGCCTGAGGATGTCCATCTCGAGCTCAGCCGAGTTGGCATACGGGACGCGCAACTCATACCGCCCGTCATCGAGCACGCGCGAGCGCTGCCGTGGATGCCACACCTCGGCGCGAACCCAGCGCGCCGCGTTTTCGGAAAAGCGAAGAATGGCCCAGTGCAGCCCGCGCCCCCTGTAGATGCCATAGCCCTCGCCGAGAAGGCTTTCCACATCGGCCAGCGCGATTTCATGCGCCGGACGGTCGAGCATTCGCACCCGTTCCATGGCGTCAAGCGAAAAGACGCGCAGCGAATGGCTACGATGGCACCAGGCATCGAGATACCAGGTGTTCCGGTAGTGAACCAGCCTTTGAGGCGATAACTGTCGCTGTGAGGATTCGCCCCGGGAGCGTGTGTAGTAGGTGAGATCCAGACGTTTTCGCTCAACCAGCGCATGACCGATGAGTTCGAAATTCTCGGGTGATACCGGACGCTTGAGCGCGCCCATGATACGAACCCGCCGACGCAGTTCGGTGCTACTGCCGGTGGCCGAGCCCAGGAGCGAATCCAGTCGCTCGATGAGCGGCTGAACCTGCGGCCCCAGCAGGCCGCCGCCGTCAAGGTCCTGGAGCATTCGATGCATGGTGAGGAGCGCCAGCACCTCGCGGTCGTTGAACCAGAGACCAGGCAGCTCATATTGCGGCCCGGCGTTGGCGTGCCCGAAGCGATACCCGCCCCGTTCGCGGTCAAACACAATGGGTGCGTTCAGCCGATCGCGCAGCAGTTGCAGGTCGCGCTTGAGCGTTGCGCGCGAAATTTCCAGATCGGCAAGCAGATCGTCAAAGCGCACGCAGCCGCGCTGATGAATCAGCTGATCAATCCGATAGATGCGCTCGATGGGATTCATGAAACCGGGATTGAAGCGACGGTCGGGGCAACCCGCTAAACTCTGCCACAACTCTACGCCAATCGTGTACCGCCCTGAATCGGCGGGCAGGCATTTGGCTGACCACTCCTGCAGGCCGCCCGGACTTCCGCGTCATGAATGCTTTGCCCCCTGCCTCTGCGCCTGCCCCCGCTCCGATGATTGCGCTCGCTGTCACGCTTGCCGTGCAGGCGCTCGCATCGTTTTCGCTGGCCGTACCGTCGGTGCTTGCGCCGGCAGTGGCGAGTGAGTTCGGCATGCAGGCCCAGCACGTGGGATGGCTCGTGAGCATCGCCTATCTGACGGCTATGCTGGCGGGGCTTTCCTGCGGGGCGCTCTCCCGACGTCACGGTCCGGTTCGCATGAGCCAGTTCGCGCTGCTGGCCATGGCGTTGGCACTGGTGTGCTGCGTGTTCACGCAGGCGTGGCTGCTGCTGGCGGCCGGGGTCCTGATTGGGGTGGGTTATGGAATCCCCAATCCGACTGCGGCCGATATCCTGAGTCGCCACTCTCCTCGGGAACGACGCGGCCTGTTTTTCTCAATCAAGCAGACCGGGGTGCCAGCGGGCGTAGCCATCACCGGCGTCCTGATGCCGTTCCTCGTGGCGCTCATCGACTGGCGTTCCGGATTGCTGGTCATGGCATGCGTGCTGCTGGTCGTAGCCCTTCTTATAGGCGGCGCCCGGCAAAGCCTCGATCCGCCCAGGGGAGCGCAGGCAGCGCCGGCTTCGGCGGGCGAGCCTGGGGCCGGATTCGTCCGGACACTCACGGGGTCGGTCTGGCAGCCGCTTCGAATCGTCTTTGAAAATCCTGCGCTACGCAGGCTAGGCCTGGTCTCACTTGTCTATGCCTTCACCCAGGTGGTGTACCTCAGCTTTCTGGTGTCGGCGCTGAAGATCGAGCATCAGATGTCGCTCGCCGCAGCGGCTGCGCTGCTGTCGGCCTCTCAGGTCGTGAGCGTGGTCGCCCGGGTGGGTTGGGGCTATGTGTCTGACCGTTGGGTGGATCCGGGGCGACTGCTGGGCCTGCTCGGATTGGGTACGTCTGCAAGTCTCATGATGCTCGCGTTCGTACCGATCGGTGCCTCGCCCGCGCTCATGCTGGGCGTGACCGTTGTGTGCGCGGCCACCGCCGTGTCATGGAACGGGGTGTTCTATGCCGATCTGGTGCGACATGTTGCGCCCGCCGAGGTCACGCGGGCGACCGGTGCAACGCAATTTCTCACCTTTATGGGCGGCGTGACCGGTGGCGCGGGTTTCGTTGGGCTCCTGAGCCTCACCGGCTCTTATTCAGCCGGCTTTGCGGTGGTGGCACTCATCCCGCTGGTCACCGCGCTTTTCATGCTGAGAAGCGCGTCGCGCGCGCGCTAGCCGAGCATCAGAGGGTCGAGCTGCACCGTCAGCTCAACTGCCGGCTGAACCGGACTGTCAACCAGGCCCCATTGCGAAGGCGCGATGGCGAGCGGTTGGGCGAGCGAGCGGAGATAGTCATCGGGGAGCGTGATGGCTGCGTTCGCCGCAGCGGGGCGCCAGCTACCGTCTATATCGCCAACCAGCACGGCGATCCAGTTGTGCGTGCTGGTATCGGGAAGCGCGCTGCCGGTGAGTGAGCCTGGCAGCGATGAGCGTTGGCCTGAAATCGATGTTGCGAGCGCGAGATCGGTGCCTTCGGGAATGAACAGCCAGGGCTCGTCGGGAAGCGCCCGGGTTCCCAGCGCAATCTCGAGCAGTGCCTTGGCATCGGCTAAGGTCACCGCGAGATCGCCGTTGATATCGGCTGCCAGTCGCTGAAACGGACTCAGTTCAGGCGCGGGCTGCGTGTTGTTCGTTGAATGGGAGGCCGCGCGTCCGGTCGACAATTTGAGTGCGGCCAGCACATCGGCGGCGCCCACTGCGTCGCTCCCGTTCGAGACCAACATGCCTGGATTGATACCGCCGGTCAGGTGAGTGGCCGAGAGCACGGCATGACTCTTCCAGTGCCAGACCAGGCCGCGTCCGGCCGTAGACAAGGCGTCAGTGGCGAGGCTCGCCAACGTGACGGTCCGATCTGAAAAATTCAGTTCCTCGACGCTGGACAACATGACGCTCGCCCAGCCGGTTTCAGCCTTATCGATCAGCCATTGCGTGCGATCGCCCGACCCGAGGGCACGGGCGCGAAAGCGCGTGGACGGCGCGTCGAACACCGCGCGGTCGAGCCCGGTGCCGCCCCATGCGGCATCACCCGAGTCGATCTGTTCAAATCGGTCGTCGCCTGCATCGCCCGACATTCGATCGGCGCCACTGCCGCCCACCAGCGTGTCGTTGCCTTCGCCCCCGGCCAGGGCGTCGAGGCCGGCCTCGCCCAGCAGCCGATCATGACCGGCGCCCGCTGCGATCTGGTCGTTACCCGAGCCGGCTTCAATCAGATTGTCCAGCGAATTGCCAAAAAGTCTGTCCCCGAACGACGAGCCGGTAAGCGACTCGATCCGAGTGCCGAAATTAACGGTGATTTGCCCGGCTGCGGTGATGGATTGATCCCAGGCTCCGATCCAGCCCCGATAGCCGGGCTCGAGCGCGATGACGACGGCAGCCTGCGCCTGTGAGGCGTCGATACGGTCGTTACCGCCGCCATCCCAGATAAAGCTGGGCTGATCTGGGCTGATGAGGGTGATGTCGTTGGCGCGCGCGGGGTCATGCGCGCCGACCCGGTAGACATCATCGCCTGCTCGGGTTGATGCACTGGGTCCGTAAAGATACTGAAGCGCAGCGATATCGAGTGGTCGCAGACTGGAGACCCAGAACGCCTTGTTCGCGTCTCCCTGGTTGTCATAGGACATGACGGTCCAGCGAAGCGTTTCGTCGGGCTTGGGCAGCACAGCGAAGTTGTCGTCGGGGTCGTCCTCGTCGGCAAACGGATGCTTGAGGCCCAGCGCATGACTGATTTCGTGAATGAGGGTGAGCGCGCCGTAGCTGCCCGCGACCGGATCGGCGTTTTGCTGGCTGGGGTCGGTGTTGAGGAAGACGTCGCTGCCGGCCTGCGAACTGGATGGGTAGCGCGCGTAGCCCGCGCTGCCCGTTTGCAGATTGCTCGCAAGCGCGATCACGTTGGGCGCATCGGCGCTTGCGACCGGCACGAACTGAA
>JALREG010000304.1 GCA_023253905.1 Burkholderiaceae bacterium | reverse complement strand
CAGGTGCTGCGCGGCCGTGAGGTGGCAGCAGGGGTATCGCTTCATATCGTGCCCACCTCGCAGGCGATCATGTCGCAGGCAGCGGCCGAGGGCCTCATCCAGGTGTTTTCCGACGCCGGGGCATTTGTAAGCTCGCCCTCCTGCGACTATTGCTTCGGCCGCATCGGCACCATGACCGCAGGCCAGCGTGCCGTGTCGACCGGCACCCTCAATGTGCCGGGTCGCATGGGTAGCCCCGACTCGGAAATCTACATCTGCAATGCCGCCGTGGTCGCGGCCTCGGCCGTGGCCGGTAGCATTGCCGATCCCCGCCCCCTGCTCGCCACAAGCGCCGCCTGATCAACCGCCCTCACCCATTCCACCATGGCACTTGAAAACATCTCCGGCCGGATCGCCTGGATCTTTCCCGAGGAAGACTTTGACGTCGACCAGATCGTTGGCGTCAAAAACATCAAGATCACCGACATCGAAGAGCTCGCCGCTCAAGCCATGAAAGAGTTCGACCCCATGTTCGCCCAGCAGGTGCGCTCCGGCGATGTGCTGGTGGGGGGAGTGAACTTCGGTTATGGCCATCCCCACTACCCGCCGCTTCGCGCCATGCGGCATCTGGGCATTCGTGCACTGATCGCCGAGTCGTTCTCGCCGGGTTTCTGGCGCGGTGAAATCAGCATGGGGTTTCCGATGGTCGCCTGCCCGGGCATCCTCCAGGCGGCAACCCGCTGGGATACCCTCACCATCGACTGGGCCCACCAGCAGGTGGTACTCGGCAGCGGCGCCACGCTGCCATTTCTGCCCCTCGCGAGCGCCGATCTCAGCATGCTCGAGCACGGCGGTCTCACCGGCTATCTGAAGCACCGGGCAACCGCAACCCCCTAGCCCCGCCCCCTCGCCTTTTCTTCCGGAGACCGTGATGACTACCCATGCCCGCGCACTGCGCAATATCATCGAAGCAGGCCGCACCATCTGGTCGGCTGGCGCCTACGACGCGCTGTCAGCCCGCCTGGTCGACGAGGCCGGATTCGACGCCGTCTTCACCACCGGTTTTGGCATCTCGGCCTCTCACCTCGGCCTGCCCGATGTTGAGCTCTACACCATGACCGAAAATCTGGGCGTGGTGCGTCACATGGTGAATTCGGTCAAGCGCCCAGTGATCGCTGACGGCGACACGGGCTATGGCAATGTGATCAACGTGATCCGCACAGTGCGCGAATTCGAGCATGCTGGCGTAGCCGGCATTGTGTTTGAGGATCAGCTGATCCCCAAACGCTGCCCGGCCGCCGCCAGCAAGGTCGAGGTGCTGCCCGCCGAAGAGGCCGCACGAAAGATCCGCGCCGCCTGCGACACGCGCCGCGATCGGGATTTTCTGGTGATTGCACGCACCGACGCCGACAGCGTGGAGGAAGCCATCGAACGCGCCTGCCTCTACGCCGAAGCCGGTGCCGATCTGATTCAGCCAATCTCCAAAACCATGAAATCGATCGACGACCTGCGCAGGCTCCAGGCCGCCTGCGGCAAGCGTCTGTCCTTACAGATTCTGGGCTGGCTGGAGCGCGATCTGAGCCCGGCCGATATCGAATCAGTCGCCGGCCTTGCGGTGTTCCCGCTGGTGCCGCTTATGACGGTCACAAGCGCTATACGCGCCAATCTTGCGAAGCTCGCCGCAGACCGGCACGCGCGCAACCTGCCCCTGCCGCAGACCAGCATGGATCAGTTCAAGAAGCTGATCGGATTTGACGACATCGAGCGCATTCAGCACGAATACGGCATGGATCGCTGATCTCAGAGCTCTTCCGGACGATCGTCGAACCAGCGGTAGAGCGCAGGCAGCACAACCAGGGTGAGCAT
>JALREG010000272.1 GCA_023253905.1 Burkholderiaceae bacterium | reverse complement strand
GTCGCGACAGCCCGCCGGCTTTGTTTGAAAGCGGGAACGCTGTTACAGCCAGACGTTACCGGATAGGTCCGATCTGACTATCCGGGGCCGGGTTCAAAACCGTACACCGAACGCGCCCGCTCAAGACTGATGTAACCGTCGCGCAGATCGCGTTCAATCAGTGCACGATCGCGCTTCGCCGGGCTGCCGTATCCGCCACCGCCCGCGGATTGAAGCCAGACCAGCGTGCCCTGTTTGAGTGGCAGGTAAGGTGTTTTACTGGAGAGCACGCGTTCGTCGGGCGTTCCCGGGTCGAGTACATAGCGGGCAGTGGTGCCCGGTGCGCCACCGAATAATCCAGGTGGCTGCGATTGATGTCGGTCGGCGCAGAGGCAGATGGAGGCACCGTCTGCAAGCACGCGAAAGACGCGGCAAAAGCCGTTGCCACCGCGGAAGGTTCCCGCGCCACCTGTGTCAGCGACCACTTCGTAGCGCTCAAAGAGAAGCGGATTTTCCATTTCATCGGCTTCAATTGGTACATGCCCTGCGTTCCCCGCACCGTAGCGTATGGCATTGATACCGTCGCGCGTGGCCCTCGCGCCATAGGCACCCGATGAAAGCTCAAGCGTGAGGAACTGGCGCTTTCTGGCATCCGGGCGTGAATCAGTACCGCCTATGACTGCAGTGCCGGTCGAGCCAGATCCGCTTGCAAGCACCGCGGTTGGCGCGGCCTCAGCGAGTGCCCGCATAACGGTATCAAGCACCCGATAGGTAACTTCGCCATAGCCGACCATGGAGCCCGGGGGCAGTGCGTCGCACAGTGTGCCGGGTCGGGTGATGACCGTGACCGGGCGATAGCTGCCGGCGTTCGGCGGGTTCTCGGGATCGGTGATGGACTTGATCGCGTATTGCACGCCGGAAATCGCTGACGCGCGTGAACAGTTCATGCCGCCACGCGACTGGTTCGATGAGGCGCTCAGATCGACGGTGATGTCGGATCCACTCACAGTCACCGTCGCGGCTATCCACTGAGGGTCCTCCGAGAAACCGTCGCCATCGATGCAATCGCGCGCGTGATAGACGCCGCTTTTAAAGCTTGCGATTCTCGTCCGGGTGAGCTGCTCGGACCGGGCCAGCACTTCTCGCATCGCCTCGCGGACCGTGTCAAGGCCGTATCGGGTGATCAGCTCGTTGAGCCGACGCTCGCCACTGAAACACGAAGCGTATTGAGCGCGCATGTCGCCCAGTGCCACCGAGGCATTGCGAACATTGCGAACGACCAGGTCCACCAGTGGCTTCTGAAGCTGATCGTTTTCGAAGAGTTTTACAGGCGGAATAACGATTCCTTCCTGAATGAGCTCGCGGGTGGCGGGTGAGTAACTGCCGGGTCCCATGCCGCCGATGTCGGCCCAATGGCCGCGGTTACAGAGGTACCCATAGCGCTCGCCTTTCCAGAACAGCGGTCGGGCAAGCAGTACATCGGGAAGATGTGTACCGCCCAGGAAAGGGTCGTTGGTCATCAGCACGTCACCGGGTCGGATGTTGTCCGCGCCGATCCCGTCTATCAGTCCGCGCAACTGAAACGGCATGGTGGTGACATGAATCGGAAAGCCGGTGGGGTCCTGTGCCACGATTTCACCGCTTGCGTCCATCACGCAGCATGAAAGGTCGCCCTGCTCCTTCCAGAGTTGGGTGTAGGCCGCCCGCATGGTCATGAGCTTCATTTCATGGGACACCCCAATGAGGGCGTTCTGGATGACCGCCAGCGTGAATGCATCGATTGTCATCGTTTAGCGCTCCGGGTTAAGGCTGACGAGGAGATTGCCGTGAAGGTCGACCTGCGCATGCGCGCCCGGTGGCAGCACCGTGGCCGATGACAGTTCCTGGACGATGATTGGCCCTGTGAGTTGATCGCCTGGCGTCAGGCTTTCGCGGCGAACCACACGGGTGGAAACCATGGCCCCGTTGAACCAGACCGGCCGGATAGACTCGGCGCGTGGGGCCTGAGTCTGTGTGGGGGCCGCGGGGCGCTGAGGGGTGTGGGTTTCGCCGATTGCACGAAGCCTGATGTTGACCAGCTCGACTGGTTCGCCGGGTACAGCATAGGTGTAGACCGCCTCATGTTGGCGGTGGAACTCGTTGACGAAGGCTGTGATGTCAGGCGCGCCCTCGCCGTTATCGTGTGCGACCCGAACATTGATCTCGGTGGTCTGGCCCACATAGCGCAAGTCCATGCTTCGCTCGAAGCGGCGGGCTGTTCTGGAAATTCCTTCGGAATCGAAATCGGTCTGCGCGCGATGCCGCAGTAAGTCGAATTCTTTTTCGAGCGAGGCTGCGTCAGTGGCCTCCAAGCGCTTCAGAATCGAGCGCGAATAGTCATGCGTAAAGTCTGCACCGGCGATTCCGCCAGCGGAAAACAGACCTGGATTGCTGGGAACGAGGATCTGGCGCATGCCGAGTTCTGCGGCGATGGCAAAGGCGTGGATGGGGCCGCCGCCGCCAAGCGGGCAGAGCTTGAAGTCGCGCGGGTCAGCGCCTCGCTGCACGGACACAAAGCGGATCGCCTCGGCCATCTGACTGGCTGCCACCTGAAAAATACCGGCGGCGGCCTGATGGAGCGAAGTGCCGAGGGGCCCTGCGATATCGCGCTCAATCACCGCGCGCGCGCGCTCAATATCGAGCTTGACTGCGCCGTTGGCGAAGTCATTCGGATCGATGTAGCCCAGCACGAGATTGACATCAGTGAGGGTGACATGATCGCCGCCCAGCCCGTAGCAGGCGGGGCCGGGGTCGGATGAAGCGCTTTCAGGGCCGACCTTCAATCGGCCGACGTCGTCGATGGTCACGATGCTGCCGCCGCCCGCACCAACGGTGTGCACATCAAGCATTGGCGTGACGATGGGGAAATAATCGATTTCGCGCGCGGTGGTCGCCTCGGCCTTTCCATCTTTCAATAGACAGACGTCGAGGCTGGTGCCGCCCATGTCCATCGTGATCAGATGGGTGTGTCCGGTGGAGCGGGCGAGACTGGCTGCACCTACCACCGCGCCGGCCGGCCCTGAAAGAAGCGTCGTGGCGGGGTTTCGCATGACGAGATCGGGCCGACCCACGCCGCCGTTCGACTGAAAAATGAAGAGCCGGTCGTCGACCTCGCTCGCTTTGAGCGCCTCCATCAGGTGGTCGATGTAAGTGCCCAGGACGGGCGCCACATAGGCGGCAAACAACGTGGTGCTGGTACGGGGGAACTCACGAAACTCTGGCAAGACATCAGAAGAAATCAGAACGCGGATGTGGGGCAGGGCGGCGCGCAGGGCATCGCGAAGCCTTTGTTCGTGACGCGGCTCGAGGAAAGAAAACAGCAGACAGATCGCCACCGCGCTCACTTCGCTTGCGCGCACCTCTGCGATGAGGCGATCGATATCGGCCTGGTCGAGATCTTTCAGTACCTGACCCTGGGCGTTGATCCGGCAGTCGGCTTCGAAGCGCAAGTGTCGGGGAACGAGCGGACTCGGTTTATCGACTTGTACGCGATAGATGAGATCGGCGGGACGGCTGAACCGTCCGATTTCGATCACATCGCGAAAGCCCTTGTTGGTAATGAGCGCGATCCGGGCGCCTTTTCGCTCAATCACGGCGTTGGTTGTGATGGTGGTGCCGTGCCCGATGAAACTGACATCGCCTGCGCTGATGCGCGCCTGCGCCATCACAAGACTGATGCCTCGCTCGACGGTGGCATGTCGCCGGCCTGGCTCGTTCAGCACCTTGGCTACGTGGACGGCGCCGGTGGCTTCGTTGACGAGCACCACATCGGTAAAGGTGCCGCCCACATCTATGCCGATACGAACCATGTTGAGTGCTTCCTCATCGAGCGTTTCTCTGGAGGCCTCCAGTATTAGCCAAATCAGGTGGGAGCGGCTATCTTCAGTCCGCTAACGGAGAGTCGGTATGTTTCACATGGGATGGTTTATCGCGCAGGGATTCGGTGTTCACGGGTGGAACCAGCCATGGTCGGGATCCATCGGAACGGAGTGGACCAAGCCTGACCTCTATATCGATCTTGCCCGCGCCATTGAGCGCGCAGGCTTTGACTACCTCATGCTGGAGGATGGGTCGCTGGTTCCGGACTCCTACGGCAGTTCGCCGGAGTG
>JALREG010000200.1 GCA_023253905.1 Burkholderiaceae bacterium | reverse complement strand
TGCGCCGTTGGCGCGGATCGTGAGGTATTCCTGTGCGGGTCGGTCGAGCGCAAAGGTGGCGCCTGGCTGGAGTGCCTGCAACTCGGCCAGCGTCAGCGTCTTGGTCCCAACGTCGAAGCTGAGGCGGATGGGGAGTTGATCAAGCGAGATTGGCTCATCGCTGCGGGTATCGGAGTCGGGCATGTCGGTGGCTGTCCTTGAAGCGGGCGGGGCAGTGACGGTGATCTGATGGGCATCGATTCGAGCGGCGATCGTCCAGCTCGCCCGCGCATCGGCAGTGCCGTACACAAGCGTGATTGCGCCGTCGTCACCCAAAAACGGCTCGGTGACGAGAATGACGTCACCCTGGCGGATTGATTCAAGTCGGGAAAAAGGCAGCAGGGTCTCGCCCACCGAGAGGCGAAGCGCTATCGGCAGGTTGAGGGATGCTCCGTTGTTGGCAGCGGTGCCAGCGCCAGCCGGGACGAGGCTCGCACACACCAGCAGGCCCAGCGTGTCCGCGCGCAGAACCCCAAGCACAACAGCCCCAGACTCGGGCCACATCAGTCGAACAACCAATTGGTGGCGCCCTGCCATCGCAGGCGTCCCTTCGGGCAGTACACCGATGATTGCGGCACGCCCGCGGCCAAGGTCGGAAAGTCCATCACACAGCCAATGTGACGCCTGCGCGAGCGCTGCATCACGCCAGGCCGACGGCAACTCTGCGAGGTCACTGCCAAGCGACTCAGCGGCCCAGTAATCGAGTGCGCGTCGCGGAAGCTCGAGAACAAACTGCGCGCCGGACCACTCGAGGTGAACCGCAATCGGATCGACGATCTCCGGCAGGCTGGCATCCGGCGACATGGCCATGATAGCGAGTAGCGTGGTTCCGGACTCGCCGGGTCCCGGGATGGACAGCTCCCCCAGTCCGGCAGCGATTGTGGTCAACGCCTGTGATTCGCTCGCTGACAAGCGCGGCAGTACCAGCGTTCTCATTCGGAGGGTGTCCTTGCGGGCAGGGCCCGGGCTTCAACGGGATCGCGTTCAGGAGGATCCATGGAGACCAGCCAGCAGGCGGGCTTTCGTAATGCATCAGCGAGCTGCTGTGCCATGTTGGACGCGTCACATGCGAGGCTATCGAACGAAGATTGGACAGTGCACAAAAAATCAGCAACCCATTCGCCATACGCAAGGTAGACCGACACCGTGACCCCGGGCAGGGCGGAATCGCTCAGTTCGACTCTGACCGCGCGCCGTCCTTGGCTGCCGTCGCTCACCGCGATCGTAAGTGCCATGGCGGTGATCGCCTGAAGCAGCTGCGGGTGATGTTCGCCAGCGCGTGGATCCGGTTGGCCAGCGCCCCCGCCCTCAGAGGCTGCGAGGGCACCACCGATAAGCGGGGCGCGCGCCGGCACACAAGGCGTTCGTGCATGCTGTTTGCCGTCGAGTTCTGCGCCAAGTCCTTCGAACCCAAGCCCTTCGTTGGCGTCCGGCTTGTTCACTGCCCCAAGGAGGCTGAATGGGCCGTCCAGTTCGACGGCCGGCGACTCCCCCGGTTCGGGGCCCTGACCTTGCAGGGCCGCGGCAAAGCGCTCGGCCAGCGTCTGATCGAACTCGTCGGGCGCCTGAAAAGCTGACGACTCCCGGCCTGAAAGCGCGCCGCCGTGGCCAGCAAGCGTACGCAGATCGAGCGAAACCGGACGCTCAGACATCGGGTTCCTCCGACCACTGCTCGCGTTCGCGCACGATGCCGGCCAATTCCTCGAACTCGAGCTCCTCGCGTCGCTCGAGCTCACGCGCGATGCCCGCGTGGTGACGGGTAACAAGTTCTGTGAACTTCTCGCGGGTGTTTCGGGCCTCACGAGCGGTGTCCTGAGCCTCGGTGTGGCGCACCTGCGCGGTCTCGCGTAGGGCGATTGCTTTCCTCAGATCTGCCTCGTACTGGGCTTCGCTGGCTCGGAGAATAGCGATATCTTCATGAAGCCGAAAGATATCGTTGACCTTGACTGCGCGGTTGAGAACGCGCCGGTACAGCGACTCCTCCTCGACTTTCGCGTAGTTGCGAAATTCGGCAAGGGCGCTTTCCCGCTGCTGTTCTCCGCGATGAGCCTCGGAGAGTGCACCGCGCGCCACCTGCAGGCCCGCGTCGGCCTGCTGCTCACGAAAGCGCTTGATAGACAGCAGTTCGTCGAGTGGCTCCATCAGGCGAGCCCTGTCTCAGTCGGGGGAACTTCAATGCCGGTGAGGGTGCTCAGGGCCGCCTGCGCCGTCGCAAAAGGTGATCGGTCGTCAGTGCGCTGTTTGAGGAAGTCGCGTATTGCCTCGATCTTGTCGATGGCTTCATCGGTGGTGGCATCGCCGCCGCGTTTGTATTCGCCAATCTTGACCAGCAGTTCCACCTCGGCATACTTCGCCATCAACTCTCGAAGGCGTCCTGCGGCCGAACGGTGCTCGCGACTCACCACCGCGTTTTGTACCCGGCTGGTTGACGCGAGAATGTCGATCGCGGGATAGTGATTCGCAGCGGCCAGGTTACGGGAAAGGATGATGTGGCCGTCAAGGATGGAGCGGGTTTCATCAGCGATGGGCTCGGTCATGTCATCACCCTCCACCAGCACGGTGTAGAGCGCTGTGATCGAACCTCTGTCATTCATGCCAACCCGCTCCATCAGCTTGGGGAGCGTGGCAAATACCGACGGCGGAAATCCGCGACGGGTGGGCGGCTCGCCCGCTGCCAGGCCGATCTCGCGCTGCGCACGCGCAAACCGCGTGACCGAGTCCATCAGAAAAAGAACCTTGCGCCCCTGGTCGCGGAAATATTCGGCAATGGCGGTTGCCACATAGGCTGCCTTGGCACGCTCCATCGAGGATTTATCCGAGGTCGCGCAGACAATCACCGAACGTCGGCAGCCTTCCTCGCCCAATTCATTTTCAATGAACTCACGAACCTCGCGGCCGCGCTCGCCGATCAGCGCAATCACGATCACGTCAGCCGCTGCCCCTTTCACCAGCATGCCAAGCAGCGTGGACTTGCCACCTCCCGCAGCGGCAAAAATGCCCATACGCTGCCCCTCGCCGCAGGTGAGCAGACCATCGATGGCACGCACCCCTAGCGGCATGGGGTCCTTGATGATTCGCCGCCGCATCGGGTCTGGTGCGTCAGCGAACACCGGATAGAATCGATCGGCCTGCAGCGGGCCAGCAGTATCTGCGTCGAGTGGGCGACCGAGCCCATCAAGCACCCGGCCAAGCAGTCCGTCACCTACGGGAACCATGTGGGCGCGCCCAGTGGGGGTGACCTCGGTGTATGCGGAGATGCCGTACATGTCGCCAAGCGGGGTGAGCAGTGCAGCGTCACGCGAAAAGCCAACCACCTCGGCCTTCATCTCAAAGTCTTCGCCGGGGTTGCGAAGAATGCAGACCTCACCCACCTTCACAGCTGGAACAACCGCTTTGATGATGGTTCCCACCACCTGAATCACGCGCCCCTTGATCATGAGCGTAGGCGTGTCGTCCAGCGCCATTCGCATCATGTCGGTGAGGTAATCAAAGCTCTTCACGAAGGGTCCTGGTGGTCGCCGTCAGACTCTGCTTCCCAGAACTTTCTGGAAGCCTTGTTCGATCGCCTGCAATTGCGACTCGATGCTGGCTTCGACCAGACCAATCTCGCTTTCCAGGATGGTGGCATCGAGCTTCAAACGCGGATCGGCAACGATATCGAGAATTCCAACACCTGGAAACTGCTCCAGCAACTCCGTGGCGCGGGCACGGACCTGCTCAACATGCTCAGGTGCAATTCTTAATGTGAGCTGGCGTTGATTGCGAAGCACTGACAAAGCGCTTCGAACCACCGCCATGACCCGCTCCGTATCAGAAAAATCCGCCATCAGGCGACGCACTGCATCCATGACCAGGCTGACCATTCTTTGTTCGATCGATGCAAAGAGCTCAACCGTTCGCGAGGCGGTTTCAATCATTCGCTCGGTCAGTTCGAGTCTGGCCTCTTCCAGGCCCTGCTGATAGCCGCGCTCGCGCTCCGCCTCGAGCTGCTGACGGGCTGAACCAAGTAGCTGGGCAGCCTCTTGTCGTGCATGCTCAAGAAGCGCTGAGGCCTCCAACCAGGCGGCCGCCTCCGCAGCGGGCACCACGGGATCGGAGGCGTCGATGGCTCCCAGGGCTTTTGAACTTGTCAGTCGAATAAAACTCATTGCATCCTCAACCGCGAGCGGGCGCCGCCAATGCAGCGAGCGCATTGTCCCAATCGGGAATGGCTGTGCTCGCCCATTCGGAATAACTCCTGACAATGACGTCGACCTCGTTAGACTGATACGAATCAAATGCTGATACCGACGCAGTGTCCACCGGCGGGCATTTAAGAAGCAGCCTTAGACTCAGCGCGCGGGGCAAGGTGTCGGCTGCACGCTCGATCAGGTGCCATCCAACATGTTGCAAGGCGCGGATCAGCGTCTCGATGTCCCCGACCAGGCGACGATCCGCGAGTGGGTGATTGAGCGACGCCTGGTAAACGCGACTCCAGTCGTCCTGCGTGACCCATTCGTCCAGCCTGACCAGCTCTGTGTTGCGAACCACCCGGCGGAGCGCCCACCCCAGCGTGTCGATGGCTGCGCGGCGCGCGAGCTCGGACAGTCGGGGCTGCGGCAGAAGGGCGACTCGGTGAAGTGCCTGGCCCGGGTCGAGTTCGGCGCCGGCTGAGCCCAGCAAGCCCGCGAGCGTGCGGGCAGGCCCAGGCTGTGCGGGATCGATCCCGGCCGGCACCCACGCGGCGAGCCGCCCCGCGTGTGCGCCCCGCGCGGGGCTATACAGGAAGTCGATCACGCTCCGTCCCGCCTCGGAAGGCAGTTGGGAAAAAACCAGCGGAAGGTTCATGGGGCGGGCGGCGCGCGACCAGTCGCCGCACCACCCATTCGCCCGGTGCGCCGGAGGAACCAGTAGACCCCAGCGCCCGCGGCGGCGGCGGTGACCAGCACGAACACCAGTAACAGCGCCACCAGGCTCCAGATCGAGCCGGATTCAACGCGCACGCCCAATACGTTGGACGGACCCGCCGACGACGCCGGTAAGGCCATGGAGGAGGGGACGAGGACGGTCGACACGCGGTCGCTGCTCAGCCCCGGAATGCTGTTGGTGACCAGGCGGCGGACCTGCGGTTGTAGCGCTTCAAGATTGGCCTCGGATCGATGCTTGATGAACACGGCGGCCGAGGCTGGCATGGGCGGCTCGCCACCGGACCCGCGCTCCGGCAATACCAGATGAACCCGCGCAAACAGTACCCCGTCAATGCGGGACAGGGTTGCTGAAAGGTCCTGCGAGAGCGCGTAAAGATAGCGCGCCCTCTCTTCGACAGGCGAGGAAATGAGTCCATCCTTACGGAACACCTCGCCCATGCCCGCGAAGCGCTCGCGAGGCAGCCCCAGGACGCGAAGGATGTCCACTGCACGTGCCGACTGATTGGCCGGGACGCGAACCCCAACCATTCCCTCCTTGCCCGACACCTTGGTGGCATCAACCCCCTGATTGATAAGGGCGGCGATGACCTCGTTGGCGTCAGCCTCCGGTACCGAGGCGAGAAGCTCAACTCGGCCCGAACAACCGGCCAGGGCCAATCCGAGGAGGAGCGTGGCGAGCAGACGCCGGGCAGCGTTGAATAGAAATAAAGAGAAGGCGTTCACTGGGTCTTGAGTATGTTTTCTAGGCTCTGGGTGGATTTACTGACCGCCTTTCCAACCAGCTCGTATTGCACCGAAGACTGGAGCAACATGGTCTGAACGCGCAGCATGTCAGAGACGGTGATGTCGGGCTTATTTAAAACCTCGCCGGTGGCGCGCCAGGCGTTGGTGATGTCGGTCGATGCCGACTGAAGCCCTTGCAGGATGGCATCGCCCAACGTGCGCGGGACGGCCGGGCCACCCGGTGTCCCGGTCGCTGGTCGACCGACTGTGATAGACACTGCATCCTGTGCCACGCCGGCCGCGTCCGCTCCCCCGGGTATATCAGCAAGCGCGAGTTGAAGGCGTGCGACATCGGTCGCTGGGACCGCCGCAGCGCTGGGCTCCGGGGCGACAGGAATGGCCCGTATAAACCCGCCGATCATGTTCGCCGGATCAATCATTTTCAAGCCTCCTGAGCTTCGGGTAAGCCAAGCATGCGTCGGGAGATACGACCTGCGTGGTCGCCGGCAGGGCGATCGGCCAAGCCCCGAAGTATCCTAAAACTTTCTGATGTGCGCCCAGATAGCTTCAGCGCGACACCGTGAAACGCTCGAATCAGCGCCGAATCGTCGCGTGGATCGGACACATGCGTAGCCGTACCGAGTGAGTGCGGCACTGACACCAGCGCCTCGGCCCGTTCGAGAACCCGAACAGCTGCGTCGGGTTGATTGGAATTCAGCAGGGCGAGCGCAAGCCCGATATGAGGCAACGTACTGGCGGGTGCGAGTTCAATCAGCGCGTTGAAAATCTGGTCAGCTTGATCAAGCCAGCCCCGCCCGGCAGCCACCAGACCGATTTCGGCCAATGTCCGAAATTCGTTCGGAGTAAGCGGGTCTAAGCACAACGAGGGTGCGAACGAAGCAGCGTCACGCATCAGCGCCCCGAGCCGAAAGACAGTGGGGCCCCGAGACCGCACCTCGCCGGAGCGGTTACCGTGATGCCGCTAGTCACCCCGGTGTTCCTGCTTCAGGCTGTCGAAGGATTGTCAGCAGAGCACGTGCGCGGTCTGCCACCGCCCCCCTGTTGGCGGCGACTGCGGCATGCCTGACAGCCTCCAGAAGGGTTGCCGCGGCCGGCGAGCGCATGGCGATGAGCGCTTCCGCCAGCGCCAGGGCGTGACCAGGATTATCCGGCTCGGCAGTCATGGCGAGCGAGTGCATGACCGCCGCCTGTGCTGAACTGCCCGTGCCCAACATGCAGTGCCCGAAGCCTGAGAGCACGCGCGGATCGGTCGGCCGCTGGGCAAACAGAAACGCGAATACCGAGAGCGCCTGCTCAGGCTGTTCGGCCACGAGCAGCCGGTAACCAAGCGAATAGAGCTGTTCAATTGCACCGTCAGAGAGCGGCGGGCCAGACTGCGCGGGGGACGAGATCGACGCGAGGTTGGACTGCATGTAGCGCTTCAGATCGGCGATGTCCGGGGTGGGTAGCGTGGTGTCAGTCATCTGGCTCATATCCGTGTGATGGAGCGTGCGGTCTCCGAAACCGTACGTTGGATGTCAGCCTGCATATCGAGCATTTTGTTGAATGCCTCGCGGGCGTTCTGCATGGTGTCGTTGGCATTGCT
>JALREG010000052.1 GCA_023253905.1 Burkholderiaceae bacterium | reverse complement strand
TGCCGCTCAGATGGCGACCATTGGCGGGCAGGTTGACCTCGCCACTGGTTGGGACACCCACCGCAACACCATGATTCGAAACGGGCTGATCAAGCCTGACGCCAACCGCGTGGTCTGGGAGTCGGAGCCCTTGCCCAACGAACCGGTGGTCGTACGGCGCGGCTTCGATCCGGACCTCGCCAAGCGCTTGCAAAGCGCCTTTGCTTCGTTACCGAAGGAAGACGCCGCCAAGATGATGCCTTGGCCGTATTCGGGCTTCGTTGCTGTGGGACATGAGCCCTACGCCAAGCTCGAGGTCATGGGTAGGGAAGTGGGCGTGTTGAAGGGTTGAGCAGTAGGAACGCATCATGAGCCTACGCGCACCGGCGCGTCGCCTCGCCGGGGGTGGCTATGTGGAGCAGCCATTCTCCTGGCGATCCCGAGGAGGACTGATTCGCGCAGCGTCGGCGTTCGCTGCGTTTGCGTTCGTGATTGGCTGCGCCTGGGTCGCGGAGGTAGAGCCGGGCGCGTTGATCGAGGGCTTGCCGCGGCTTTTGAAATGGGCGGCGACCGCCTGGCCGCCCAACCTATCCGAGCTTGATGCGGTGGCGCTGCGCGCAGCCGAAACGGTGGCCATCGCCACCATCGGAACCCTTGCTGCGGCAATTGTATCGGCACCGCTATCGATGCTCGCAGCGGGCAACATCACACCCAGTCCGGTCGCGTCGCGGCTGATTCGGGGCTTTGCCAATGGCTGCAGAGGGATCGACACCGTTGTGTTTGCGATTCTTTTCGTTGCAGCGGTCGGCCTGGGCCCGTTTGCCGGCGTACTGGGCATGTTCATCCATTCGATCGGGGTGATCACCAAGTTGAACGCCGAGGCGATTGAAACTCTGCCCAAGGCACCGCTTGAGGCGGCTGCAATGACCGGTGCTGGAACCGGGTCGATCATGGGTCATATCGTTTTTCCGGCGGTGCTCCCAAACCTGAGTTCGGTATCGCTTTATGTTTGGGAGGCTAATGTCCGGACGTCGACGGTGCTGGGCATTGTGGGCGCGGGCGGAATTGGTATCGAGATCAAGGCTGCGATTGATCTCCTCGATTTCCAACGTCTTTTTACGCTGACTCTGGCTGTGCTGATCATGGTGACGCTGATTGATCAGTTGAGCGCATGGTTGCGGCGGCGGCTGGTCTGACCATGGCCGGCCACGACACGCTCAGGGTTGATTCGCTCAGCAAACGCTACGGCGATGTCTGTGCGCTCGATAATGTTTCGATGTCGGTGGCCCCGGGTGAACTGGTGGTGCTGCTCGGGCCGAGCGGTGCTGGCAAGTCCACCCTGTTTCGTTGTTTGACGGGTTTAATCCGCCCCGACTCGGGCGAGGTGCGATTGCTGGGTGCCGCCATCAACCGGCTCGAGGGCAAAGCGCTACGGCAACACAGGCGATCGGTAGGTCTTGTCTTTCAGCAACACAATCTGGTGGGGCGCCTGAGCGCGATCGACAACGTGCTAACCGGGCGCCTCGGGACGACGCCGCTCTGGCGGGTGCTCGCGCGACGATTCGCGAGCGCGGACCGACAGGCGGCGTTGGGAAGCCTCGATCGTGTTGGTCTCCTTGACAAGGCATATCAGCGCAGTGATCTGCTTTCAGGTGGTCAGCAGCAACGGGTTGCGATCGCCCGTGTGCTTGCGCAGGACTGCCGCGTGCTGCTCGCCGATGAGCCGGTTGCGAGTCTGGATCCTGAGTCGGCCCGAAGTGTACTTTCGGATTTACGCCGTGTTGCGCGCGATGAAGGGCTTGCGGTGCTGTGCAGCCTGCACCAGGTGGAGTGGGCCAGACAATTTGCCGACCGGGTGGTGGGTCTGCGGGGCGGTCGTGTGATGTTTGATCGGCCCGTGACGGATCTTGATGAAGCGCTCGAGTCGGATCTCTATCGCGCAAGTACGGGTGACCTCGCTTGATCGCGCACCTAAAGGGCCGGGCTCTCGTAGAACTCTACGCGCGGCCGATACAGGTATTCGATCTGGACGGAACGCTGATCGACACGATCGTCGACCTGACCGTGGCGCTTAACCGCGCACTTTACGATCAGCGACTGCCACCGATCGCACGCGAACTGGTCCGCGCTTCGCTTCACGGCGGTGTTGAGTCGAGTGCTCGGGCAGCGCTCGAGGCCGCTGGTGCCCCCGAGGACAGGTTCGATCCGCTTCTCGAGGCATATCGTCGCCACTATCGCTCGATATCAGGGAAGTTTGCCCGCGTATATCGGGGCGTTCCGTCGGTACTGGCCGACCTTCGTGCGCGCGGCGCCCGACTCGCGATCTGTTCCAACAAAGCCGAGGCTGAGGCCCGTGAGTTGCTGGCCCGGAAGGGCCTGGACGGCTACTTTGAAGTGGTGGTCGGCGCCGATACCTGCGGTGTCAGAAAGCCGGCCCCAGAGCCACTCCTTGCTGCCATCTCGCGACTGCACGGTAACCCGAAAGATGCGCTTTTCACTGGGGACAGCCATGTAGATGTCGCTTGCGCGTTCGCCGCTGGCGTCGCCTGCGCGCTCTTTGACGGAGGCTACGGCGACCGCACGGTCGAAGTTCCCGCACGATTTGCTAACTGGCTGGAGCGTTTGCACGCTGTTTGATTCGGAAAAAGCGCCTGTCGGTTCCCGCTAAAACCCCACCGACACAAAACTGTCATAAGCAGTCACTAGCGTTCGAGGCTTCCATCGTTTGAGGCCTGCCATGACCAAGTCCCTGTCGCCCAGTCACCCCGCCGCTCCCGCTGCCCCGTCTCAGGCTCGGATCGCGTCCAGAAAAACGCTGTCGGCCAATGGCCCTGCGCGAGCGGTACCTGTGATCGCTGACGGGTTGGAGGTCCTGGTCGAAACCGCAGCGACGCCCGCTGCGGTTTCCATGAACGTGCGTGTGAGGTCTAAAGACGCTGACCGACTTGCAGAAGAGTCGGAGCTTCATGCGGAGGGCGCTGCCGCCGAGGCGAGCGCTGCGGTATCCGTAGCGCCGATGACTGAACTCACGCAGGCGCAGGCTGCGGGCGCAGCCACTGGCGCGGCAACCGCAACCGATGCTACCGCTCCCGCTGCCGGGGCCGCCGGCGCAATGCCAGCGCTCACCGGCGTACTGGTTGGGCTGGGTGCATTAGGACTCATTGCCGCGACCCGCGACAAGAACAGCACTCCCACCACCACCGGGAAGGTGGTCGATGGCTACATCGCAGGCGCAACGGTTTTCATCGATACGAACCGCAACGGCCAGCTGGATGCGGGCGAGCCGACCACGCAGTCAGACGCTCAGGGCAACTTCACCTTACCTCAGGGGGTTGACGGCCCGGTGGTTGCGTTTGGCGGACGCGACGTCACCACCGGCGTGGACTTCACCGGCATTCTCAAGGCGCCGGCGGGGTCCACAGCGGTCACGCCGCTTACTACGCTCGTCGCGGAGGTGATGCAGAGCAAGGGTTTGAGCCTGGCAGCGGCCCAGGAGCAGGTGCTTGACGCAGTGGGGCTTACTGCGCTGAAGGGCAAGGTAAATCTGACCACGCTGGATCCGGTTGCCGGGGTGGCCGCGGGTCAGGATGGCGCGCTCGCCGTTCAGAAGGCGGGCGTCATCGTTGCCACGATGGTCAATAGCCTCACCGTCAAAGTTCAGCAGGTGGCGGGCGTGGCCACTGACAAGCACGACGAGATCGCAGCAGGCATTTTTTCTGAAGTTGCGAAGGCCATGACGGCGGGTGCGCTCGCTGCTGACAAGATCACCGCCACAGCAGAGACGCTCGTCAACTCGGTTGCCACGCAGGCCAAGGTTGCCGGAATCAGCGTGAACAGTGCCAATCTGAAAGCCGCCGCTGTGAGTGCGCTCGAAAACCTGGCTGGAATGTCCTCGAAGATCGACGCAGCCACCTCGGTGGACGCCATTGCATCGGGACAGAAAACTGCGCTGACGCAAAAGACCTTCACCCTGCAGCTGCTTCACTTTTCTGATGGCGAAGCGGGCACGCTCGCGCCAACCACTGCCCCCCGACTCGCAGCCCTGGTCGACAAATTCGAGGATGCGTACCCCAACAGCATTACGCTGGTGGGTGGTGACAACTTCATTCCCGGGCCCTTCCTTGCTGCGGGAACCGACGCCTCCGTGATTGCCTCGCTAAATAGCGCCGGTGGCGGGACGCTCGCTGCCACCGCGACCGTGCCGATTGCGGCCGTTGATATCGCGATTCACAACGCGATTGGCGTGGAGGCCTCGGCGATCGGCAATCACGAGTTTGATCTGGGCTCGCGTGTGCTGAGTGACGCAATTAAAGGTGCCAGCGGCGCGCTCGGTGCGCAATTCCCCCACGTCACTGCCAATCTGGATTTCTCCGGCGATTCAGACCTGAAGTCGATCTACGTTGACACGACAGCCACTTCAGGCCTGGAGATCGCGTCGGCGCAGAAGGGCAAGATCGTGCCGTCAGCGATTCTGGTTGAAAACGGCGCAAAAATCGGTCTGGTAGGCGTGACCACCCAGATACTGGAGGCGATTTCGTCGCCCTCCGGAACCGAGGTAAAGGGCTTTCCCACCGGGCCGGGTGCCAATGGCGAAGCCGACGACATGACGCTCCTTGCTGCGCAACTCCAGCCGGTGGTCGATGATCTTACCGCGCAAGGCGTGAACAAGATCGTGCTGCTGTCGCACCTTCAAATTATTGGTAACGAAAAGCTGCTGGCAACCAAGCTCTCCGGCGTCGATATCGTGATCGCGGCGGGTTCGAACACCCGGATGGGCGATGCGAGCGATAAGGCGGTTGCGCTGGGAGGGCATTCGGCCGTGTTTGCCGAGACCTATCCTTTCATGGCGACCGACAAGAACGGCTCGACCACACTGGTTGTCAGCACCGATAACGAATACACCTATCTCGGTCGGATGGTGGTCGACTTCGACGAGGCGGGCAAACTCATCACGACCAGCCTCGCGGCCAATGCTGCCGTCAACGGTGCCTACGCGGCGACCGATGCGAATGTCGCTGCTGCCTGGGGCGTGGCTGAGTCGGCGCTTGCAACCACCGCGTTTGCCACCGGAACCCGTGGCGGCAAAGTGAAGACGCTGACTGATGCCGTGCAGTCCGTCATCTCGGTCAAGGACGGCAATGTCGCCGGATACGCTTCGGTTTATCTTGAGGGCGAGCGCACGTTGGTACGCTCCGAGGAAACCAACCTCGGCAACCTGTCGGCTGATGCGAACACCTATGCGGCGAAACTCGCACTGGGTACTGCGGCCCCAAGCACCCGCATCGTGTCGCTCAAGAACGGTGGCGGCATCCGAGCCCAGATCGGCACGGTCTCAGATCCCAAGGCGGACGGCACGGTCGACAAACTGCCTCCGTCTGATGGCAGCGTGTCGCAGCTTGATGTGGAAAACTCGCTCCGCTTCAATAACCAGCTAATGATGTTTGACACCACGCCAGAAGGCCTCAAGGCGATTCTTGAGCACGGTGTTGCGGCCGGTACGCTGCAGGGAAGATTTCCGCAGGTTGGGGGTGTGAGCTTCTCCTGGGATCCCGACTTTGCTGCCGGGTCGCGCGTGATGGATATTGCGCTGGTGGCCGACGATGGTTCGCGCGTAGGCCTGTACGACAACGGCACCAAACTGGCGGGGGCGCCGGCGGCAATTTCGGTCGTCACCTTGAGCTTTCTCGCGCAGGGCGGCGACAGCTATCCCATCAAGGCCAATGGCGAAAACTTCCGTTATCTGCTCGACAAGGTGGGGGGTGGCTACACGCTTAGCCAGTCGGTGCCCGAGACGCTTGATTACAGCGCAGCCGCCACGACGCAGCAGTACTCAACGGCAAGCACGCCGATCTCTGCCGAACAGGGCGTCTTCCAGGCCTACATGAAGGCCGCATTTACCGGCGCCTCGACTGCGTTCGATCAGGCTGATACGCCGGCTGCGCTTGACGAGCGAATCCAGAACCTGAACACCCGCGCCGAGTCAGTGCTGCAGCCTTCCCAGCTCGCCCTGAGCAAGGTGGGCGCGTTCAGCACCAATGTGTACAACGCAGGCGGTGCAGAGATCGTCGGCTATGACCCGACGTCGAAGCGAATGTTCATGGTAAACGCGGTCGCGGCAGAGATTCAGGTGCTGAACATGTCGGATCCCGCGAACCCGGTGCTTGCGGGCAAGCTTGACTTCAAGAGCTATGCCACGACCGCGGGCAGCACCCCGCAGGTGAACTCGGTAGCGGTTTCCAATGGGACGGTTGCCGTGGCGCTGGCCGATGCGAACCCCACGGCCGCGGGCAAGGTCGTTCTTTTCAAGGCCGATGTGGCGGTGTCCTCCACGGCAGCGGCGCCTGCCGGCGCGCGTGCCATGGAAGCCGGCGTGGGCCCGGATATGGTGACCTTCACGCCCGACGGCAAGAAGGTGCTGGTTGCCAACGAGGCCGAGTCGATTAACGAGCGCGCCGCCACGGATACCTACTACAACGGCGGCAACCCGTTTGTTACGAACGGGGGCATCACCGTCGTAACACTAGGGAGCGACCCGGGCACGGCGATCGCAAACGCCACCGTCCAGCAACTTGATTTCACCGCATACGACGGCAAAGAAGGCTGGCTGCGCGAGCGAGGCGTCCGGATTGCCGCGGGCGCCAACGCGTCGAACGATCTCGAGCCCGAGTACATCGCCGTTTCGCCTGACGGCAAACAGGCGATGGTGACCCTTCAGGAAAACAATGCACTCGCAGTGCTTGACCTCAGTACCGCAACGGCAAAGATCGTCGATATCGCTCCCTTGGGTTACAAGAATCACGCCCGCGGCGATTTGGTGATGACCGCCTACGACACCATGACCGGCTCAGAGCTTGCCTCGATCGGCACTGATGCGTTTGGCAAGCCGGTCCCGTCGGGTGGCTTTTCGGGCCTGCAGTACATCGGGACTAACAATGGCAAATGGCGCTTCCTCACGGTGAGCGACCGCGGCCCCAATGGCGAGCCGGTGAATGTTGATTCGGATGCCGCGCTCGAGCGGCCTTTCCTGCTGCCCAGCTACCAGGCCCGCGTTTCCACGCTTGAGTTCGATCCGGCGACCAAGCAGATGTCGATTGCTGCAACCATGATGCTCACGCGCGCGGACGGCACGCCGCTCACAGGCCTGCCCAACATCCCCGGTACCGATGAGGAACCGGTTCAGATCATCCCCGCCACCGATTCCTCCCGCACCGGAACGTTTACATCGGGCGGCGCCACGCTGGGCTACAAGACGCTCTCCTACGATCCGATGGGCGCCGATCTGGAGGGCGTGTTTCGCACGGCTGCCGGAAACATGTGGATGGTCGATGAATATCGTCCGGCGGTTTACGAGTTCGACGCCACTGGCAAGATGGTGACGCGCTATGTTCCCTCGGGCACTGCTGCGCTCACGGCGGATACAACCGATTCCTTCGGCACTGAAACCCTCCCCGCCCACCTGATCAAGCGTCAGGCCAATCGCGGTTTCGAGGCGCTGGCGGTCGATGAGACGCAGGGGCTGATCTTCGCGTTCGTGCAGAGCCCGCTTGATAGCGTGTCGGGCAACACCACGGACACGGGCGGGCCGCTGGTTCGGATCGAAGTGATGGCGATGCGCGACCTTGCTGTCGGCGCGGCGCTCCCCCAGGGCGGTACGCTTGCGGCCGCTGCCTCCAAGGGAACGGTGATTGCTGAGTATGCGTATCTGCTTGAGCGCCCCGCGCACAACCTGGGTGCGCTCGACAAGATCGGTGACGCGGTCTTCAACCCCGCAACCGGGACGATCTTTGTCTTCGAGCGCGATTCATCAGTGGCACCCGAGGCGAAGAAGGTGCTCTACGAGATCGATCTTCGCGGCGCAACGAATCTGCTCACGGCCACACCGACCTTGCCCACAGGTAAGACCACGCTCGAGGTGCTAACCGTCGATGAGCTGCTCGCCGCAGGTATCAACCCTGTTTACAAGGAACGGGTCGCCAACCTGCCTTCGCTGGGGTACACACCGAATGACAAGGCTGAGGGGCTTGCCTTGTTGCCTAACGGTGGTCTCGCGGTGATCAACGATAACGACTTCGGCGTCAACGGCGTGGGAACGGAAACGATTGGCCTCGGGATCTTTGGCTTTAACGGCGCCAACAAGATCGACAGCGACAACGACACCACCGGCCAGCCATCGGGCGCCGGCACGGTTCCCGCTATCAACCTTGTCAGCCCCAAGCTCTATGGCGCCTACATGCCGGATGCCATCGCCTCATTCAGCACGAACGGGAAGACCTACTACATCACGGCGAATGAGGGCGATTCACGTACGGTGGACGAGGTACAGATCAAAGATCTTGGTGCAAGTGGCAAGCCAGTCGCCGACGCGACTGCCGGCGCCGCATTGCTGGACGGCGATCTGAAGGTCATCACCAATGGAATTGACGTGGATGGCGACGGAGATCTCGACAAGCTGGTGGCCTTCGGCGGGCGCTCGTTCTCGATCCTTGACACTTATGGAAACCGGATCTATGACAGCGGCGATCAACTCGAGCGGCTGGTTGCTGAAGTCCTGCCTTCAAACTTCAATGCCAACCACACCAGCAATTCGATTGATAACCGCAGCGACGACAAAGGTCCCGAGCCCGAGGGTGTGACGACTGCCGTGGTCGGCGACAAGGTGCTCGCGTTTGTCGGACTCGAGCGGATCGGTGGCGTGGCGGTCTACGATGTATCAGACCCTTATCGCCCCAGTTTTCTGAGTTACGAAAACACGCGTGATTTCACGAAGACACCAGGTCAGGATTCAACCACCAAGGTTATCTCTGGCGGCGACCTCGGCCCGGAGGGTCTGTTGGTGATTCCCGCATCAAGCAGCCCGACCGGTTTGCCGATGCTTGCGGTAGCCAATGAAGTGAGCGGTACCGTGGGCCTGTTCAACGTTGCCGCGCTGCCGGCAAACGAAACCGATCCAACGGTCTGGCTCGCTTCGAATCTGCCGCAGTCGGGCTTGCCGGCAATACCGGCGCTGCCCGTTCTGTAGCCGCGGTTGGGCTGGAGCGGTCCGGGCGCGCAGCCCTCGCCGCTTCAGCCCCCGTCATCGGCCACGCTTTATTTCGGCTTGGCGCCGGCCAGCTCTTTCTCCCGCTTGACGATCTCCGCCCGGATCGCGGCGAGCCCCTTGGCGTCGGGCTGGCCCCATTTTCCCCCTGATGCATTGACCAGGTGGACCACCGCGGCCGCGAAGTCTTCAATCGACAGGTCGGGTTTGCCGCCCTTGGCGGGCATGCCGCGCACACCCACGTATCCGTGCGCGGTGAGAATCTCCTGGCCCTCTTCGATCAGCGGTGCCCAGGCCTTCCGGTCGCCAAGCTTCGGCGCACCTGCGACGCCGGCCGTATGGCAGACCGCGCAGGCGACCTGATACACCTGGGCGCCATCGGCTGCTGCGGCAGGGTTGGGAGCGGCCAGGGCGCCAAGCAGCACGAGGAGGAGACGGTTCGCAGCCGACGATGTGAAGAGGCCTTGCATGGGGACTCCAGGGTGGGGTTGGGGGGCTGGCAGCGCCGTTGGCCGCGCTGTAGAGTGGCGGTTGATTCTACGTGCTCGGTCCGCAGGTCGGGTCCGGGTTCTGACCCATAAAACGATCAAAGGAGACATTCCATGAAAATCCTTCGCGCCGTGGTTGCTGCACTGGCGACTGCCGGCCTCTCCGGTCTGGCTTCCGGTGTTGAATTCCGCTCCGCCGACATCCATAACGCTGATGACTATCCGACCGTCGTCGCGGTCCGCGCCATGAGCGACGAACTCTCCAAGCTCTCCGGTGGCAAGCATCGATGCAATTCATACTGCGTTCCGCGCGGCTGAGGCGGGCCCCATGAAGGGGATCCTCGGTGTCTCTGATGAACCGTTGGTCTCATCGGATTACAAGGGCGACACGCGCTCCTCGATCATTGAC
>JALREG010000001.1 GCA_023253905.1 Burkholderiaceae bacterium | reverse complement strand
TCCCTGCTCCCGCACCAGGGTATGCCGGTAGCTGCCGGCAAAGTGCCGGATGTCGTCGCGCCGCATTTCCATCATCTGAAACCGGGAATAGACCTCGACCCGATCGGGCGCCGCCGATTCAATCATCACATTGCCCACCAGATGGTTGGTCGCCCAGCTGGCGGCCTGTGACCAGGCATTGGGGTGCTGAAGCCGGCCCATACGAACCTCGCGAAGCAGGCCGTCTTCGGCAAAGATCGAGGGCTGCCCCTCCCAGTCGGTCTGGTCGGGCGTGGCGGGCATCCAGTAAATGCCTTGGTCGCTGAACAGACCACACCACTCCGACCAAGCCTTCGCATCGAGCATCGCGGCCTGGCGATAGAGCAGCGTTTCCACCTCCCGTTGCAGCGCAGGATCCACCGCTGCGGCGTGCGGCAGATAGCCGGTGGCGGGCAGGCGCCCACGGCCCACGTGTTCCGGCGCAATCGACTCGGCGCCGGTCATCGATTCAATCGCCTCGATCACCACGCCGGTGCCGAGGGCCTGGCTGACATCATTGCGTTCCATCGCCAATCTCCTTTCAGGCTGCCGCGCCGGCGATCACCGGCTGCATGTAGGCCTTCCAGGCCTTGAACTGATTGCGCATCACGACTTCCGAGGTGCCCTTGTTCGAGTAGGACACGCCGTCGGTCTCGGTATCGCGGCCATGCTCACGGTGGAAGCTCACCCAGTCACCACCTTTGGACTGCAGGCCCCACTGGCCCTTGGTCCAGTTTTCAAGATCATCGGCATTGATCATCGTGGCCGGGGAGTTGACCAGGTTGAAATACCAGAGCGAACGCCGATAGATCGCTTCGGGCACCCCCTTCAGGCGGAAGTGCCAGATCTCCGACAGCGTGCGGTCGGGCCCGATCGGACGCAGACAGCGTAACTGCTGGAGCGGCGACTGCACCGACAGATAGGGATAGACCAGCACATGATGGATGCTGCGCGACAGATATTCCTCGGCCTTCGCTTCGCCGTAGGCTTTCTTCATCAGCGCTTCATACTCAAGCGTATCGGGGTCGGTCGGTCGGAGCCCCATGTAGGCCTTGAGAATGCCGTGACCGTTCGGGAAATTGACCGTCTGCACGCTATCCCACTGATCAAAGCTCGAGGCAAACGTGGACAGATAGTGGAAAAACAATGGCGCCTTGCCCTGTTCGGCCTTCAGCCGGTTCTCAACGCGCCGTGCAGGCACGCCGGTGGACTGATGGGTGACCGACGGATGAAGGGCGTCGAGCTGGTTCTCCATGAAGAACTTCCAGTTCGAACGCTGCATCACGCGGTGGCAAACCGGTACCGCCTCCACCTCACCTTCCGGCGAGCGATCGCAGATGTCGTCAAACGCTACCTTGGAATCGCCGAGAAATTCGGTGAGCGAGGGCCCGGTGGGCGACAGACTCGCAAACACAAAGCCGCGGTAACTGTCGACGCGCGCCGCCGGCACCATGCTCGCCTGTGGATCGTCAAACGTGAGCCGCGTGCCGTCGTAGCCCTTGGCGAGCGGAATCGCGCTGACACGGCCATCGAGCTTGAAGCTCCAGGCGTGATACGAACACACGAAATGCTTGCCGGTATTGCCGCTCTGGTTGCCGCAAAGCATCACGCCGCGGTGCGGGCAGCGGTTGTAGAGCACATGAATACGCATGTCCTCACCGCGCACCATCACCATCGGCTGACGGCCAATCTGCAGGGTCCAGTAATCGCCCGGCTTCTTCACCTGTGATTCATGGCCGCAATACACCCAGATTTTCTCGAAGACGTGCTCCATCTCGAGATCAAAGAGGGTGGGGTCGGTATAGACGCTGCGGTGCACGCGGTCGGGCTGCACCAGATAGTCGAGGTTGATCGCGCTCATGCGGCACTCCGGCTGGATTCGGAAACGCGTCACCTTAGCAAAGCACCTTCCCCCAACCAACAACCATCCATGCCATTTCCATTACCATAGGTTATGGATTATCGAAAAGTTCAGATGTTCCTCGCTGCGGTCCGCCACGGCAATCTCACCGAAGCCGCCGCCGAGCTCGGGGTGTCCCAGCCGGCGCTCTCCAAAAGCATCAAGGCGCTCGAGCGCACACTCGACGTGCGGCTTCTCGATCGTGGCCGATTCGGCGTAGCGCCCACGCCCGCCGGCGAAGCGCTGCTGCAGCACGGTCAGGTGGTCGAGGCCGAGCTTCGCAACGCCGCTGGCGCGATTGAAGCGCTCAAGGGCTCACGCAGTGGCCATGTGCTGGTGGGCTGTGGCCCCACCGAAGCCAACCGCCTGCTGCCGCAGGCGCTGCTGCAACTCGCCAATTCGTATCCCGAGCTTCGGGTCACCGTGCTGTACGGACTCAATGAGTCGCTCATGCCCTGGGTCAAGCAGGGGGAGGTCGACTTCGCGCTGTCATCGGTGCCCGCACGCACCACCGACGCTGCGCTCACGCATGAGGCGCT
>JALREG010000412.1 GCA_023253905.1 Burkholderiaceae bacterium | reverse complement strand
TGCATGAAGCGGGTGGCGTTGACCAGCGCGCGATCAATGGTGTTGTAGCTTTGGTAGGGCATACAGCCCAAAACAAAGGTGCTGGGCGCGCCTCGGCGCACGGCCTGAGCATGCATCACCATCATGTCCATGGTGGCGGGCACGGTGCTGGAATGCCCGTGCGCGACCATGGCAAGGCTGTCACCCACCACGGCCACATCGACCCCTGCGGCTTCGGCCCACTTGGCCGAGGTGTAGTCGGGCACCGATGTGTAGACCATTTTCTCGCCGGTTCTTTTTGAATCGCGGATTTCGGTGATGGTCCGCTTCTTGCGCTCGGCGGGTTTGGCGGCGTCGGCCATGAATGTCTCCTCAAGGGCGGCTGATATATCTCAAGTATATCAATCGCAATCGCACCTGGCCGGGGCCGATATCGGCGCTATTTCGGGATGATCAGCACCATCGCCGGGAAGATTCGGTCGGGGTGATTGATGAGGTGCTTGTTGGCCTGTGCAATGCCCGGCCAGCGATAGGCGTTGCGATAGAAAAAGAGCGCGATCGAGGATAGCGAATCGCCGTCCTGCACGGTGTAGATACCGCGGGCGCCGGTGAGCCGGGCGACCTTGGCCTGTGCGTCGGCGAGCGCGGCGCTGATGGCGGCGATTTCCGAGCGCTGGGCATCGGTGCTGGTGCGAAGCTTCGATTGTTCGCCGACCGCAGCGGCCAGCCGGTCAGTGAGATCGCTTGCCCGCTTTTGCTCCTGTTCAAGATTGCCGCTGCTTTGCTGAAGCTCGCGGTCGATGGCGGCAGCCCGGGCGCGCGCCGCGGCCAGCTCGGCTGCTAGCGCATCACGTTCAGCCGCCGCGCTCTGCTGCGAAACGCGCGCCTGATCAAGATTTTGCTGCAGTTCGGCCTGTGTCTGGCGCGCAGCATCGGTGGTCCTGGCGAGATCGTTTCGAGCGCGACTCACCTCGGCTGTACGTTCCTCAAGAGTCTGCGTCAGGGCGCGTGATTTCTCGTCAAGAAGCTTGGCATCGCGCTCGAGTTCGGTCAGCCGAGCTTCGCGCGCGGCGAGGGTGGATCGTGCTTCCTCGAGCGCGCGGGTGGCAGCGGCAGAGGCGGCCTGTGCCGCCGTAGCCGCTCTGCGCTCAGTTTCGGCCTCGGTGCGTGCCCCAGCAGCCGCCTTGCGCTCGGTTTCAGCCGCGGCCTGTGCCTCAACGAGCAACCGGGCCGCTCCGTCGGTCGCCATTCGCGCCTCGGCGAGCGCCTTATTCGCGGTCTCGGTTGAAGCTTTCGCCTCGGCGAGCGCCTTGCGGTCGCTGTCGAGCTCGGAGCGGGTGCTGACGATTTGCTGCTGTAGCGTCTTGCCCTCGGTTTGACGCTGAGCGAGTTGCTCCTTGAGGGTAGCAATCTCGTTGGCGAGCTCGCTCTTGCTCGGACCGCATCCAGCAAGGGGTAAGGTAAGCGCGAGAGCGGCCAGCAGCGGTGGCAGCGCGTTGATAAACGGTTTCATCGACGGACTCCGGCGGTACGCTAGTGGGCAGAGTCTGTCAGACGGAGCGGTCATCGCACAAGGGGTGGGCGCGGGGGAGCGGTGAAAACCGCTGCCGGAGGCGTTTCCGGCGCGGGCTCTTCCGGCCGCCCGGGCCCGCTATTATCTTCCCTTCTTTGACCGCGCACCCGTCCCATCATGTCCCACCCCCCCGAAGCCCGTTCCGCCGTTGCCCGGCTCGCGCCCTCCAGGATCCGGGAGGTGGCCAATGTGGGGATGGGGCGTGACGATGTGCTCGCCTTCTGGTTCGGTGAGTCCGATGAGGTCACGCCCGAGTTCATTCGGGCTGCGGCCAATGAGGCGCTCGCGGCGGGCGATACCTTCTACACGCAGAATCTTGGCCTGCCGGCCCTGCGCGAGGCGATCGCGCGCTATCAGTCGCGGCTGCACCGAGCGGTACCCGCCGAGTCGGTGGTGGTCACCAACTCCGGCATGTCGGCACTCATGATCGCCACCCAGGCCTTGGTAGGTTCCGGTGATCGCGTCGTGGTGGTGACGCCGGTCTGGCCCAACCTGCTGGAGATCCCCAAGATCCTGGGCGCGAGCGTTCAGAGCGTACCCCTCAGGCCCAGCCCCGAAGGCTGGCAGCTTGACCTCGATGCGTTGATCACGGCGCTCGCGCCGGGCACCCGGATGCTGATCCTGAATTCCCCGGCCAATCCCACCGGCTGGGTGATGAGTGCCGAGGCCCAGCGAGTGGTGCTCGAGCATTGCCGGCGGCACGGGATCTGGATCCTGTCGGATGATGCCTACGAGCGGCTGGTATTTGGCGAGACCACCGCTGCACCATCGTTTCTTGATATCGGTGATCCCGACGACCGGCTGGTCTGCGCCAATACCTTCTCCAAGACCTGGCGTATGACGGGCTGGCGACTGGGCTGGATCACCGCCCCCCGTGCGCTGGTTGGCGCGCTGGGTACCCTGGTTGAATACAACACCAGCTGCGCGCCAGGCTTTGTTCAGCGCGCGGGGCTGGCCGCAATCGCGCAGGGAGAGGCCGACGCGGTGGCGGCCCGTGACCGGCTCAGAGTCGCGCGCGACCGGCTGGTGGCTGGGCTCCGGGCAATCGAGGGTGTCGAGTGCCCGGAGCCCTCAGGTGCGATGTATGCGTTTTTCCGCATTCATGGGCTGACGGACAGCCTCGCGCTCTGCAAGCGTCTGGTGGTGGACGCTGGCGTGGGGCTGGCCCCCGGCGCGGCCTTCGGCCCAGAGGCTGAAGGCTACGTGCGCTGGTGTTTTGCGACCAGCGCCGAGCGGATCGACGAGGGACTGAAACGGTTCCGGCGAGGCCTCAACGCCGGATACCGGTCGTTCGCTCAGAACAGATGAACCGCGGTGGGCGCGAAGAAGCCGATTCCTGAGAACACGATGCCGAATCCGCCCAACGCGACCGCGACCCAGCCTAGCGCCCCAATGCCGGTGATGATCATGGCCGAGGCCAGTACGATCGCAATCTGCACCAGTGCGGAGGCGAGTTCGTAGTGATGATAGGCGGCCATCGCCCGGTCGCGTTTGGCCTCCTGCTCCTTGGCGCGCGCCATCAGTTCCTTGCGGCCTTCGCGGGTATCGGGCTCGGAGTCGTAGCGGGCGGCGGTGGCCTTCCACTTGGCGACCTGGCCTTTGGCGGCTTCGCCCAGCCCGGGCGTGGCTTCCATCGACTCTGCGGCCGTGCGCAGCGTGGTCATCCGTATTGTTTTGGCCTGGAAGAACGACCACAGGTTGGAGGCTTCAATGTTGTGGGTAAGCGCAGCGGTTTGTGCCGATTTGCCCAGTGTTTCGCTGAACGCAAGGACGAGCGCAAGAAGCGCGATCAGTAGTGCGACCCGCTTGTTGCTGGGGTCGACATGGGCGCCATGACCTGACATGGAGAATCCTTCGGTGGGTGAGCGACGGGCGCGATCTTAACCGAGACGCTTTACGCGCTCCAGAATTCCCGCTCTGGAATTCCCAGTAGTGCGCGGGTTTCGTCGGGCGATGCCACTTCGCGGCCAACCAGCCGCGCAAGCCGCACGACCTCCTCGACCAACCGGGCGTTCGAAGGCTGATTGAGCTCGGGGTAGGGGTAGTCGCCGATACCGATGGCTATATGACCGCCTGCTGCGATCGCCGCCATCGCGAGCGGAAACAGATTGCCCGCCTTGCAGCCCACGCTCCAGAGCAACTTGCGGTGGCGCGGCAGATGGTCGGTAAAGGCCCGCAGCCCCTCGGCGGTGGCGGGGTGGGCACCCAGCGTGCCGCCCTCGCCGCAGACAAAGAAAAAATACGGCGGGTCATCGACCAAACCCATGTCGATCAGCGCGCAGGCGCTTCTCACAAAGGGAATACTCCAGCAGGCGAGCGCCGGCTTGATGCCGAGTTCACGCAGCCGCGCGCAGAAGTGTTGCAGGGTGTCGTGCGAATTGGCGTAAACGCGGTCGCCTGAGCGGAAGCGCCCGGACACGGAATCAAAGACATCGATATTGGTGGAGCCCGGGTCGATGCCGCAGAGTTCGGGCCGAAGCGCCGGGTTGCGCGCCAATTGCTCGATCGGTGCCAGGCGGTCATGCGCACTACCGCCCACTGTGATCTGACCCAGCGTGGGATTGAGGAGCAGTGCCGAGTGCTGGCGGATCGCGGTCACCGCAGCCTCATAGTCTCCCTCGCCGTGGGCGGGTGCGCCGTCGACCTGGCGCGGATGAAAATGAACGATGGAGGCACCGGCGCTTTGAGCAGCCGAGGCATCGCGCCCGAGTTCGTCGGCGGTATAGGGGATGTGCCGATTACCCTCGCGCGGCGCGTATTCATTGACGCGCACTTCGATGATCAGCTTATCCAACGCATCGTCTCCCGATGCGCCCGCCCGCAGGCAGCGGGGCGGGCGTCAACCATCAGTCGGCCTGGATCCTGGCGGCTTTCACCACCTCGGCGTAGCGCTCGAGGTCGCGCTTGATGGAGGCGTGAAACTGCTCGGGCGTTCCGGCCACGGGGGTGATGCCCATCTTGTCCAGCCTTGCCTTGGCGTCGGCATCGTTAAGCACTTCGTTCAGTACTGCATTCAGGCGGTCGATGATGGGACGCGGGGTACGAGCGGGCGCGAGCAACCCCACCCAGGAGTCGATCACGAAGTCTTTCAGCCCGTTTTCAATGAAGGTGGGAACGTTGGGTAGCGACGAGGCACGCGCGGCGGCCGGAATGGCAATCGGCTTGATCCGGCCCGATTGAATGAGCGGCAGGGCGCCTGCGACCGCCGTCCAGACCAGCGGGATCGACCCTGCCTGCAAATCAATCATGGCCTGGCCGCCGCCTTTGTAGGCGATGTGAACCAGGTTTGAACCGCTGCGGATGTTGAGCATCGAGCCAGCGAGGTGCGGGGTGCTGCCCACACCCGAGGTGCCATAGCTGAGGCCGTTGGCCTCTTTCTTTGACAGCTCGATCACTTCCGTGAGCGTGTCGGCCTTGAGTGTGTTGGCGGCCACCAGAATGAGTTTGGCGTCACCGATCTTGCCGATCGAGGCAAAGTCTTTAAGCGTGTCGAATGGTACTGACTTGATCACGTTGGGATTGATCACCATCGTGCCGTCAAAGCCCAGGAGCAGTGTGTAGCCGTCGGGGTCGGCGGCGGCGACGCCGGCTGTACCGATGTTGCCCGAGGCCCCCGGCCGGTTCTCGACGTTGATCGGCTGACCCAGGCGCTTGCCCATCAGGTCGGCGGCCAGCCGTGCGCTCGCGTCGGTCACGCCGCCCACGGTGAAGGGAACGATCAGACGGATGGGTTTTACGGGGTAGCCCGACTGCGCATGCGCGATGGCGGGCACGAGGCCCGCCGTGGTGGCGGCCGCAAGGCAGGCAAGGATTGATCGGCGAATGCGTGTCATGGGAACCTCAACGACAGTCAGTGGATAAGCCGGAGGATGGTAGCCGATCCGCCCCATGACAGCCTGCCGCCTCGCGATCGTGAAAGGGAAATCGCATCGCCGATCGAATTGCGGCACACTACGACGCGCCGCGGACAGCCATGGCTACCTGCAGGCGGATTCCCCACCCGTTCGCCTTGCCCACGCCCGCCACCTGAGACCGTCTGAATCGTGAACCGAGCACTGATTGAGCGGGGCCTCGCTCGCCTGGGTCGAATCGAGCCGGGCGAGGGTCGCGCGCTGGGATGGGCGTTTGCCTATTTCTTTTTTCTGCTCTGCGCCTATTACATTCTGCGACCGTTACGCGACGAAATGGGCGTGGCCGCGGGCCTTGCCAACCTGCAGTGGCTATTTACCGCGACCTTCTTCGTGATGCTGGCTGCCATGCCGGCATTCGGCGCGCTGGTGGCGCGACTGCCCCGACGCCGTTTCATTCCCTGGGTCTACCGGTTTTTCGCGCTCACGTTGCTTGTGTTCTGGGCGCTTCTCACGCTGGATGTGGGCCGGGTGCTGGTGGCGCGCGCGCTCTTCGTCTGGGTGAGCGTGTTCAATCTGTTTGTGGTCACCGTGTTCTGGGGCTTCATGTCGGAGCGGTTCGGCTATGAACGCGGCCGGCGCCTGTTTGGCTTCATCGCGGCCGGGGGCACGGCCGGCGCACTCCTCGGGCCCTCGATCACTGCGCTCCTTGCGGTGCCGCTGGGTCCTGCCAACCTGCTCCTGGTCTCGGTGCTGCTCCTTGAGGTGGCCACGCGCTGCGCGGGTGCGCTCGATCGCGCGCCGATGCCGCCGGCGGCGGGGAGTGAGCCGGCTGCACAGCGCCCCGATGAGGCGATTGGTGGGGGCATGTGGGGAGGGCTCACCGAGGTGCTCCGCTCGCGCTATCTGATGCTGATCTGCGCGCATGTGGCCTTGTTATCGCTTACCAGCACCTTTCTCTATTTTCAGCAGGCCGCGATCGTGGCTGGCGCGTTTGACAGCCCAGCCGAGCGAACGCGGGTGTTTGCGCTGATCGATCTGTCGGTGGGCGTGACCACGCTCGCGGTTCAGGTGCTCTTCACTGGTCGCCTGATGTTGCGCTTTGGCGCCGGCGTGGCACTTGCCCTGTTGGCCATCGTGACCGCTGCAGGCTTTGCCGCGATCGCGCTTGCGCCGGTGCTTGCAGTCGTGATTGGTTTTCAGGCCGTCAAGCGTGCGGCCGAGTTTTCGCTGGCCAATCCGGCGCGTGAAACGCTCTTCACGGTGGTGACGCGCGAGCAGATGTATAAATCAAAGAGCTTCATCGACACGGCGGTGTTTCGGGGCGCTGATGCGGCAAGCGGCTGGATCTACACCGCGCTTCGCCAGGCCGCTGCCCTGGAAGCCTCGCTGGTTGCCTGGCTGACGGTGCCGGTTGCGCTCGGTTGGGCGGTGATGCTGCTCAAACTCGGCGCCATGCAACGCGAGCATGCGAGCCGCAGAAGCGATGATGGCCCGGCCAGTTAAGTACGGCTCCCCACCTTTTCCCGATCCCGCACAGGAGAAACGCATGTCCACCGTCACTCCCTTCGCCGCCTCCAATGGCCTCACACGGTCAGACTTTCTTCGCCAGTCGGGCGCGCTCGTTGGCGCCGCGCTGCTCGGGCCAGCGCTACCCGCGTTGGCCGCCACGGGCCCGGTCCTGAAGCGACCCATCCCTTCATCGGGAGAAATGATCCCGGTGATCGGTTCGGGCACGGCGGTGATTTTTGATATTGAGGCCCAGCATTCGAGGATTCCGCAGCTCGCCGAGAGCATGCGCACGCTGATCGCCGGCGGTGGCGCGATGATCGATACCGCACCCACCTACGGGCAGGCCGAAAAGCGGCTGGGCGAAGTGTTGAAAATGCTCGAGCCGCCGATCCGTGAGCGCGCCTTCATCGCAACCAAAATCAGTACCACGGGGGAGCAGGCGGGCATCGATCAGGTCACCCGCTCCTTCGCCGACCTGGGTGTGGCGCGCTTCGATCTGCTCCAGGTACACAACGTGCGCGACACCGACACGCACCTGAAAACCATCCGCAGGCTGCGTGAAGAGGGCAAGGTTCGCTACACCGGTATCACCACCTCGTTTGAACGTACGCATCCCGAGTTCGAACGCATCATGCGAACCGAGAAAATCGATTTCATCCAGATCGATTACGCGTTAGACAATCGCCTGGCCGAACAGCGCATCCTGCCGCTTGCCCAGGAGCGCGGGCTTGCGGTGATCATCAATCTGCCCTTCGGTCGCAACCGGCTGTTTGCCAAGGTAAAGGGTCGCGAACTGCCTGATTTCGCCAAAGAAATCGATTGCAGCAGCTGGGCGCAGTTCTTTCTCAAGTTCCTGCTCGGGCATCCGGCGGTGACCGTCATCATTCCCGGCACCGACCGCCCGGAATACGCACTCGACAATCTTGCGGCGGCTCGCGGTCGAATTCCCGATGCCGCCATGCGTAAGCGCATGCTCGACTATTGGGAGACCTTAGGCTGAACGGGTACGCGGCCAACCGCCGCCGGCCGCAGCGTGCGTCGCGCTGATCTGCTGCTGGGCGTTGCGGCCACGCTGGTGACCGTGGCCACCTGGACTGCATTCATCGTTGGGTCGCGGGCGCTTGCGGCGCGCTCGCTCCTGCCGATGGATGTCATCGCGATCCGGTTCACGGTCTCTGGGGTCGTACTGGCGCCCTGGGGTTGGTGGCTGGTGCGCAGGCGTGGCGGTGGTTGGCTGGGGCTGTCGCCGGTGACCGCATCCCAGACCGTCGCCCTGGGTATGACCGGCGGCGTGATCTTCGGGCTCCTCGCCTATCACGGGTTTTCACTTGCGCCCGCCTCGCACAGCGCGGTGCTCATGCCGGGGTTGCTGCCACTCTGGGCTATGTTCTTCGCCTGGCTCATCAATGGTGAGCGCGCCGATTCGCGTCGTCTGCTGAGCCTCGGGCTCATCATCACGGGTGCCCTGATGGTGGGAGGGTTGGCGCTGACATCGGCGCTGGAGGGCGGTAACGTCTGGATTGGCGATGTGCTGTATCTGTTCACACCCTTCGTCTGGGCGATCTTCACCACGCTTGGCAGGCGGTGGCGGGTCGGACCGGTTGAAGCGACCATCGCCGTCGCGGTGTTTGCCGCAGGGGCTTTCGGTCTCCCCTATCTCGCGCTTGCAGGGGCGGGGCTGGTGCGCTCGGGGCTCGCCCAGGCAGCGTGGTCCGAGATCGGTCTTCAGGCGCTGCTCCAGGGTGTTTTTGCTGCAATCATTTCCGGAATTGCTTACATGAAAATGGTGCAGGTATTTGGTCCGGTCAGGGCCCCGATGCTCACTGCAGTGGTGCCCGCCATCACCGCGGCCTCGGCTGTGTTATGGCTCGATGAACCCTTTACCTGGATGCTGGGTGCGGGGCTTGTCTGCGTCACGCTCGGCATCGTGGTGGGCGTGGGACAGTCGGCGCAGCCGCCCCGGGCGCAGCCGACTCAGGCAGGCTGAGATGGCGCGCCTCATTTCCGAGACAGACGTCGAGCGTCTGCTCGACCCCGATGCCCTCATCCAGGGAATTGCCGAAGCGCTGAAAGCGCTCACGGCAGGCCAGGCGATTCAGCCGCTTCGTGGCGTCATGCCCTTCGGCCCGTCGACCCGATTTGATCCCGCGCAGCCGCCGGGCCTTCTCTTCATGAAGCCCGCGCAGATCGGTGATGCGCTGGCTACCAAGCTGATTACGCTGGTGCCCGATAACGCGACACGCGGCCGCCCTACCCTCATTGCCACGGTGCTGCTGATGGCGCCTGACACAGGCGAGGTGCTGGCTGTGATGGAGGCGAACATGCTGACTGCGCTTCGAACCGCAGCGGCAACCGCAGTGGCGGTCGATACGCTCTCCCGGCCCGACGCCGACGTGGTGGCGTTGCTTGGCAGCGGGGTGCTGGCGCGTAGCCACGCGCGACTGCTGCGACGCGTACGTCGGGTGCGAGAGCTGCGCGTCTGGAGCCGTAACCCCGAGAATGTTGCGCGCTGTGCGCAGGAGATCGGCGGGGTCGCCTGCGATAGCGCCGAGCAGGCGGTTCGCGGAGCGGCCATCGTGTGCACCGTGAGCAATTCCGCCGAACCGATTCTGGCGGGCCATTGGCTGGAACCCGACGCCGTTGTTGCGGCGGTGGGCGCGCCCCGCCCGACCTGGCGTGAGCTCGATGACGCAGCGATGCAGCACCCGGTGATCGCCGATCAGCGCGAAGCGGCGGAGAAAGAGTCGGGTGATGTGATTCTGTCTGGCGCGCATGTTTACGCGGAACTGGGCGAAATCCTCCTTGGGCACAAGGCGCGCCCGCCGGCGGGTCGGCCGGTAATTTTCAAATCGCTGGGGCTTGCGATCGAGGACGCAGTCGCTGCGCGACTGGTTTACGAGGCGGCGCTACGCGAGGCGCGCTAGAGGGCGCGCCTTCGCGCCGTGCACCTTGTTTGCATGCCTCACGCACTCCCTGGCCTGGCTGAACGGAGAGACTCCATGAGCGAGATTGCGAGCCGCACCGCGGCGCTGTTGAATGAACTGGGGGTACGGCGTCTGCCCCCTGCACGGGGCGATGCGGTCATCGCAGTGCGAAGCCCGATTGATGGCGCGCTGGTGGCCGAGCTGCCGCTTGAGGAGGATGGGTGGGTTGATGAAGCTGCCCGGCGTGCCCGCTCGGCTTTCGTACGCTGGGCTGGCGTGCCCGCCCCGCAGCGCGGCGAGCTGGTTCGGGTCCTGGGTGAGGTGCTTCGCGAACACAAGCCCGCGCTCGCGGCGCTGGTGAGCATTGAAGCCGGCAAGATCCCAAGTGAGGCGGCTGGCGAAGTTCAGGAGATGATCGATATCTGCGACTTTGCGGTGGGCTTGTCCCGACAGCTGCACGGACTCACGATCGCCTCGGAACGCCCTGCTCATCGGATGATGGAGCAGTGGCTGCCGCTTGGGCCAGTCGGCGTGATCACTGCATTTAATTTTCCGGTGGCGGTGTGGTCCTGGAATGCTGCGCTTGCGCTCGTCTGTGGCAATCCGGTCATCTGGAAGCCTTCCGAGAAAACGCCGCTCACCGCGCTGGCGGTGCGCGAGCTGTTTGGGTTGGCCTGCGGCCGCCATGCCGACGCGCGGGGGGCCGATGCCGTGGAACGCGCGATGCTGGCTGACCTGGTGCAGGTCGGTCTGGGCCGCGCCCCGATGGGCCGTGCAATCGCCGAGCATCGCGATATTGCGCTGGTATCGGCTACCGGCAGCACACGCATGGGGCTGGATCTCGCGCCCCGCGTGGCGGCGCGGCTGGGCCGGTCGCTCCTCGAACTCGGCGGCAACAACGCCGTGATCGTTGCGCCCTCGGCCGATCTCGACCTCGCGCTTCGTGGGCTGGTGTTTGGTGCCTGGGGAACGGCCGGGCAGCGCTGCACCACCACGCGCCGGCTGATCGTGCATCACTCGGTGCGCGAGCGCCTGCTCGAAGCGCTCGAGCGCGCGCGGCGAAGCCTGCCGGTTGGCAGCCCGTTCGATCCGGGCACCTTGGTCGGCCCGCTGGTGGACGGCCAGGCGTTCGAGGCGATGCAGTCGGCGCTCGTGCGCGCGCGCTCGGAAGGCGCGACGGTAACCGGTGGCGAGCGTCGCCTCGCCGACCGCTTCCCGCAAGCCTGGTATGCCGAGCCTGCGCTCGTCCGGATGCCTGCCCAGACCGACGTGGTGCGGGAAGAAACCTTTGCCCCGATCCTCTACGCCATCGGCTATGACTCAATCGAAGAAGCGATTGCGCTGAACAACGATGTCCCCCAGGGTCTGTCGTCGTCGATCTTCACGCGCGACC
>JALREG010000094.1 GCA_023253905.1 Burkholderiaceae bacterium | reverse complement strand
CACGATAGACATCAAAGTCTCGATCGAGCGACACAACATGCGCAATACCAAGCCGCGCCGCCGCCTCGGCAATGGATGCATCAGCCAGATCCAGGGGCAGGCTGGCAAAGCGTTGGCAGATGGAGACGACCGACCCGAGCGCACCATCGGGCGGGTGGTCTAGCCTGAGCGCACCGCGCTGCGCCCAGTCAAGAAAATCGAGCGCGGCCAGGTTATGGACGCGACGGGCAAGCAGCGCGCAGACCTCGGTCATGACCGGCCAGGTGCTGTGCAGCCGAATATGCTGATTGGATTCGAGCCACGCAAGGGCCGCTGGATGCCAACGGTCGGCGCGATTGAAGAGTGCAATTAAAGGCCCGCTGTCGATCAGCGCATCACGCGGGGGCCTGGAACGAAACCACCTGGGATCGGGCTCGGCCGCTGACAGCACCGCGCGAGGGCTCATGCCCCCCGCCCCGCCTGGCGCTCATCCCACACCTCGGCGAGCGCGCGCTTACGCTCCTGTGCAAGCTCAGCCTGACCGGCATGGCGCCCGAACACCGACCGGCCCAGAGCCCAGGCCGAGTCTGTTTCGGGCTCGCGCGCGAGATAAGCGCTCAGGGCATCACGCATGATCTCGCTGATGGAGCGTCCCTCCTGAAGACAACGCTGCCTGAGCGCGGCCTCGAGGGAATCGGGGAGTTTTACGGTGGTTGTCATGATGACGACCTGGTAGGTAATAAAAAATATATTACATTAAATTCAGAGCATCGACCAGACCGAAAGACAGATCCCAACGCTCAGAAGCGCGCGCTCAAACCCGCCAGCCAGCGCTCTTCGCACGCCTGAGGCAGGAAGAGATGGTCGCGGTGCCGCTCGGACGCAGACATCTCGAATGTCTTGACCGGCCCCGCGGGATCCAGGGCGTAATGGCTGTAACCGCCTTCCCGGCAGAGGCGTTCGAAGGCGGCCAGATCAACCCCTGGCAGCAACTCGGCCACGATCGCCGGCCGCAGGTTTTTCAGCAACTCGGGTGCCCCGCGCAACACATCGGCCTCGCGCGATTCCACGTCGATCTTTAAGAGGACTTCGCGGCCCACCATTGAGCTCAACGGCAGACAAGCGTCGAGGCGCGCGACCCGTACCTCGCGTCGCGCCGAGTGCTGCGACCGGAACCCGCTGTTGAGTGATGCCGATGTTTCGATCAAGCCGTGGTCCGCGCGTGGAAAATACAGCGTTGCGTCCCCCTCGCCAGCCCCCAACGCAACACGATGCAAGGTCAGCTGTTCGGACAATTCCGAGACCCGCATATTGGCCTCGAGAATGCCGGCAATTTCTGCCACGGGTTCGAAAGCATGGGCCTCCGTCGCACCGCAGGCCAAAGCCAACAGGCTGTAAAAGCCGGTATTGGCACCGACATCGATGAATACCGGTTGAATCGCCTGGCACCACTGTGCCACCAGCATCGGTAGCGGCGCCTCATAAGCTTTCCAGCCCTGTCCCAATAAAGTCATGGCCACCTGATCGCGACCCGCGCAGGTATCCATCCAGAAGCGTCGGTGCTCGCCGTTCACCTGCACATCGGCCTGCGCGAGATGATTGATGAACATGGCTCAAGCGCCCGGCGGTAAGCGATAGTGGGTGGCCGTATCGCCGAGCAGTGTTTCCCATGCGCGACCCAGCTCGGACTGAAAGCGCGCTTCACTGTATGCTGCCGCGGTGGTCTGTCCGGCCTGAACCCGAACCGCTACCGCGCCAGCACCGAGCGTCAGCGCTTGATGCAGGGCATGCGCGAAGCCTTCAGCATGCCCCTCAACCACCCAGAACCCGTTCTCAGGGGTAGCGTATTCCGTGCCGCCCGCCCCGTCGTAGCCACACACCAGGCAGCCTGCAGCCATCGCTTCCAGCGGCGGCAACCCCAGCCCTTCGTCCTTGCTGAGGCTGGCGAAAACCAGGGACTCGGCTAAAACCTTTGCCACCTGGGGCCGGGTCATATCGTGAATCTCCACCCAGGGCACCTCGGCATGTTCCGGGTAGAGCCCGCGGAACAGCGCCTGCAGGAGAGCGATTTCAGCGGGCCGCTTGCGCGGCATGTAGGCAATCTGCCGCCGCTTGGCCACGCCTCGGGCCGCCTTGGCAAAATGGGGCAGCACCCACGGGTGAACCACCTGCCAGTCGGTTGTCGACCCCCAGCGCTGCAGCGTGTCCCGGGTGAAATCGCTGCAACACAGACCGCCCGCGAGCGCGTAGGCATTCATGCTGGCAATGTCGGCAAAGCCGCGAAAGGTATAGAACGGGTTCTGGTTATGAATGGCCACCTTGCAGCGCAAAGCGGCCAACTGTTCAAACATGATCGGAGGCATCACCTCCGGCAGCACCAGCCAGTCCTGGGATGAAAACACCAGCGACTCCCCCCAGTGAACCATCGGAACACCATAGGGCTGGCTCGGCACGCCCACGCGAGAGCCTGGGTCGAGCAGCAAGAAGGCGCGCCAGCCCAGGAGCCGGAGCGCCGCGACATGCTGGAAGTTGACCAGCTCACCCCCGGCGCGCAGCGGCAGCGCGCCGACGTAGTAGATCGATGGCCTAGCGGACATGGCAGAAGCCGGTCACGGTTTGCACGACGCACGCCACATCACGCGAATGGCGTCCTGAAGTGCTCGAGCATGCTGATCGATATTCCAAGCCGAGGCTGCCTGCTGACGGGCGCGCAGACCGCGCTTGAGATCCAGCAGCGCGCCACGGTCGCGACCCATTGCCGCGGCAATCTGAACGTAGTGATGATCGTCGCGCGCCACCCAGTCAGGGAGCTTCAGCGCGGTCATGAAACTTGCGCCCATCCGCGAGACAAAGTGCTGCCCCGACAGCACCACAACCGGCACCCCCATCCAGAGCGCCTGCAAAGTGGTGGTTCCCCCGTTGTAGGGCACGGGATCGAGCGCAATATCGACGTCTTCATATTCCGCCATCATGTCGGTCAACCCGACGGGTCCTCGGAACTCGAGCCGTGAGGCGTCAATCCCGTGCGCCGCGAATCGCGTCTTGAATGCGGTCACCGCACCGCCATCGTTGAAACTGGGCGCCTTGAGAAGCAATCGCGAATCGGGTACCGCTTTCAGTACCGCCGCCCAGAGCGCCACGGTTCGGGGCGTGAGCTTGGGCGCATTGTTAAACGATCCGAAAGTAAGCGGCCGCGCGAGGTACCGAGCGCCGTAGTCCGGATACGGGTAATCAGTTTCCGGATGAAAACAGAACACGGCTCCGGGCAAACGGATCACCTGTTCGCTAAACAGCGCATCACTTCCGGCGGGCGCCACCACGTGATCGGCAATCAGCCAGTCGATATTTGGCACGCCGGTGGAGCCAGGGTATCCCAGGTAACTCGCCTGGACCGGCGCCGCTCGCTGAGCGAACAGGCCCATCCGGTTCATGCTGGTATGGCCAGCGAGATCAAGCAGCACATCGATGCCGTCAACCTCAATACGCCGAGCGAGCTGACTGTCAGCCCACCCGGCGCACTCCACCCAGCGCGCGACCCGCTTTCGTGCAAGGCGCGTCTGATCGTCGTAAGACACGCCCGTGAAATAGACGGTGAGTTCAATCGCGGCCGGATCCAATCTGGGGAGAATCGGCTGCATGAAGATATTGACGGGGTGCTGGTGATGGAAATCAGCCGACACCAGCCCCACCCGCAATTTCCGCTCGGGATCGCGCGAATTGGAAAAAGATTTCGCTGATCGCGCTCCCGTCCCCATGTCGTGGAACAGCCGCCTGTGCAGCGCCGCCACCTCCTCCGCACTCAAAGTGTCACTGTAAAGCGAGGACATCGCCGCGCTCGAGCGCATCTTGGAGGTTGGCCCTTCTGACTCGCCCATCTCGCGATAAAGAGCAAGCGCCTGATCGGCTTCGCCACGGCGACCTGCAATGGACGCTCGCATTGAGCGGGCGCCAGGTTGCGGGGCCAGGGCCTCGGCACGCGCGAGCGACTCGAGCGCTTCGTCCATGTGCCAGCTCTCGGCGTAGGCGTGAGCCAGGTTCCAGTGCGCGGATGCACTGTTCGGGTAGAGCGCCACGCAGCGCTGCAGGACCTGCTGCGCCTCCTGCCAGAGGTTGAAGCGAAAGGACGTCTCGGCAAGTCTTGCGAGCGTGGCCTCAGCCGTTGCGGCGCTGGCGCGTTCGAACGCTCGGTGGGCCTCCTGGTCGAGCCCCAGGCGCATCAGAATCTCGCCGAGGTCGATCTGCATCTCGGCCAGATCATTGTCGTCGATGGGTCCTTGCTGCCGTTCGATACGCTGGGCCATCAGCGCCTGACGCATCGCCTCGAGCGCGCGGGCAGCATCGCCCCGTTCGAGCCTGAAGCGGGCCATCCGCCAGTGAATGGTGCGCGGCAGCTGGATGGGAGGGGGACCATCGCGTTGAGCGTCGCTTGCGCCGGACGTACGCTGGGCGGCTGCCCCAGCTACCAGCACCGCCCGGTGATACGCCGTGGCCGCCATCTCGAACTGGCCGGCATCCTCCAGCCCACGGGCCATGGATAGCATCGCCTCCCAGCGCTGGGGGGCCACTGCCATGGCCCGCCGGTAGGCCGCCAACATGGGATCCAGTTCGCCCTGCCGCCGCAGCACATGGCCAAGCTCGAGCCAGGCACTGAAATTGGCACCATCCTGCTGGACCACCGATTCGAAGTGGCCGCGCGCCTGCGCCAGATCATCAAGCCGCGCCGCGCAGCGGGCGAGCTGAAGACGTGCGGGCAAGAAGGCGGCGTCTACTTTGAGAGCCGCTTCAAAAGCTCGTCGAGCCTCAGCCACGCGCCCCAAGTCGTAGAGCGCATTGCCCCAATTAAAGTGAGCCTGCGTGGGTGCACCAGGTAGCCCTGCCGCCTGCTCGTACAACTCAGCTGCGGCTTTCAGATCACCGGCCTGCCGCTGAGCATAGCCCAACTCGATCAGTCGGGCAGCATCGACCGCGGGCGCAGGCGCTGCTACCGATACGCCACCGCGCTTTACGCCACGATCACCCGACTGTCGATCAGCAACTGCGCCTGGGCGCTTGTGTGGTTCCATACGCTGTAGGTGTTACCGTCGACCATATCATTGGGGTTCAGGGTCCAGTCGGCGAGGTCATTCAATGTAACCTGATCGCCAGTGGTGCCTTCCACTCGCAGCTGGCAACGCGCTTCGGTTGCGGACAGTGCCTCGCCGGTTACGCCATCTGTGTTGGCCGCATTCCAGCGATTGGTCTGCCCGTCTTCAAGCACATCGGACAGTTGCAAGCTCCGCGTATTGTGCCCCGAGCCGGCGAAGACCACCGCATCGCGGGTGTCCCCAGCGGCGTGGCTTGGCAACACCTGGAACCAGGCGTCGCTCATCGCAGACGTGCTGCCATCAGATTTTTGATAGCTTCCCTGGCCGAACAGGGTATTGCCCTGGTTATCGATTCTAGACCCGTCATGCAACAGATTCAGTCCAACGATGCCGTACTGCGCCAGGGGCTGAAGCTCACCCGGATCGGTCAACCCATCGCCATTGCCGTCTACCCAAACCAACAAATCAGCAAAACCTGGATCGAGTGCATTCACCACGTCGTTCTGGTCGGTATCGAGCACTGCTAACGCTTCCCAGCCGTGCGCCGCTATACGTCCATTCGGCAGCAAAGTGGCGCTACCCAGCAACTCCCCGCCGTTGTTGACGATGCCATCCTGGTTGAGGTCCCTCACCAGCAGGCCATCGGTACGCGACACCCAGCCGGCCTGGACCAATTGGCCCTTCGTACCAAAGTCGAACTTGACACCAGAAACAGCATCAACGGTCTGCACGCCATCGCCATCAAGATCCAGCACGATGGGCGACGCCGCCCGGGTATCTTTGATGTCGATGTTATCGACCCATGTTTCTCCGCTGGGCGCGCTCGATTGCTTGTAACCCGCAAACTGGTACACCCAGTTCGACTGACTTTCTGTGGCCCACGCAGTATTGTTCCAACTCGCTCGGGTGACGCCATCGACGACGACCTCGGTCAAGCCGGCCGCCGAAACTTTGACCCTGATATCGTGCCAGCCAGCCAAGGTCACACCGCTCGCCGAAGCCTTCCATACATAGCTACTTGCCGTGAGATTCCAGCCGATATAGATGTTGCCGACCGCTTCCAGCAAAACGACCAGACCCTTGGACATGGAGTAAAGCGCGTTAACTGGGACAGCACCGTTTTCGGTACCGAAAGCAAAACTGCTCTGGTTGTAGGCGGCGGTCGAGAAGTAGTGCTGGAAGTAGGCATCCATTGCGGTCACCATCTGACCGCTGGCGAGCGCGGTCGTCGGAAACCAAACACCGCGCTGCCCGGTCGTGTTATCCGCCAGGATGAGCTCGTTATCACCAGCTTCTGAACTGGGACCGTTGGCAATGTAGGCCTTGTTGTTCACCCAGTTACCCGATGTGTCACGCCCCCAGGTCTGGGTCATCGGCGGTAGGGTGCTGTCCATGTTGTACTGGAGCGTATTGACCACTCCAGTGAGCGGAAGTGTGTTCGACGCGGTGTTGCGGTTCCCGGCCGCATCGCCAAACTTGTTTACTGCCACCGACAGGGAACGTGCGTCTGCTAGATTGGCATTAGCGGCGAAGGTGACTGTGTAGCTGCTGTAGCCGCTGACTGAATCCCCAGATGAAGCGACGGGAGTCAACGAGCTCACACTGCCACCGGTCGCAGTCAAATCGGCCAGTACGAAGTCTGAAGACTTTTCCGACAGTGTGATCAGCACTGTTGTGGACGCCCCGGCGTTGACCGTGCTAGCTGCGCCAGAATTGATGGCGAGTGTTACCGTCGGCGCAGTGGTGTCCACGGTCACCGGATAGGCCATGCTCGCTTGGCTTTGATTGCCGGTTGGACCAACCACTCGCGCAACGTAACTCACCGCCTGTCCATCAGCCAGGGTCCGGGTATCGCTGTAGGTCCAGGTCGTCGCTCCGCTTGCTACGGTTGCATTACCGAGGTAGGACGTACCGTCATAAACGCGTACCTGCTCTCCAGCTGCAAGTGCGGCACTGATCGTGCCACTTACCACCAGACCGGTGTCATCGGTGTAGGCCCCTCGAGCGACCGTACCAGTCAACGTACCAACATTGTCGGTCACCGCACTGATCGTGGCCGTGGTGTCCTGGCTTACCGCGATCGCTCGGTCAATGAGCAGTTGTGCCCGTCCTCCTGCATGATTCCAGACACCGTAGGTATTGCCGTCGACCATGTCGTTGCCGCTGGCAACCCAGTCGGCAAGGCCAAACAGGTCAACCCGATCGCCTGCGTTACCTTCCACCCTCAGCTGTCGACGAGTCTCGGTGGCCGACAGCGCCTCGCCCGAGACACCCGCTGTGTTCCCAGCGTTCCAAACGTTGTGATCACCGAAACGCAGGACATCGCTGAGTTGAAGGCGCAGGGTGTTATCACCTGAACCAGTGAGATCGATTCGCTCGATATCTTCGATCGCGTTCTGGCCGAGCGACCGCAAATCAAACTCCATACTGGCACCGTCCAGCTGCACGGTATCGATCCCGGTTCCCCCGTCGATCCGCGCAACGTTTTGGCTGTCGTTACCGGTGTTTCGGACGAGCTTGGTCAGATTGTCGGCGTTCAGGATGAGGATATCGCGACCCGCCCCGCCATACATGACGTCAGCGCCACCCCCACCTTTCAGCGTGTCGTCGCCCCGACCGCCAATGAACTGTTCGTTAAGGTTCGACGTGGTCGAGCTGGTATTGAGACTGTCGTTACCCGTGGTGCCCATGAAATCGATCGCCGACAGGTTCATGCCAGCCGCGAGTCCGCCGAAGATCACATAGGTCTTGCCACCATAATTGCCGTTCGTGAACGCGTAGGGAGCGCTCACCAGAAGATCGCTGAAACCGTCACCGTTCACATCGCCCGACCCGTCAACGCCCCATCCGGAATAATCATTTGCCGACTCGCCAAGGATGCGGAAGCCATCGCTCGCCGCCATGCCGCTCAGCGAGAAGGACGCACCCGAGGTGCGGCCGTAAATCACATAAGATTTCCCGGCGTCCGTCACGGCGTAGTTATCGCCAAAGCTGTTGCCGACAATGAAGTCGGACAGACCGTCGCCGTTGAAGTCGCCGATTGGGGCGAGCCGGTGCCGGGTACCGTACTGGGTGCTGTTGGCCGCTGTATTGTCGATGTCGTTGATGGTGATCGCGAAGCCCCGACTGCCACTTCCGTCGACCGCACTCGCGGCCAGCGTGAGGTTGCCCGGCGAACCGGTCGCGCCGTACACCACATAAACGCGGTTGGCGGCATCGCTGATCGCAAAGTCGGTCAGGCTGTCGCCGTTGATATCGCCCACCATCTCGACATCCGCCCCCAGCCAGCTGTTTGCGGTGCCTGGCTCGGCACTGATCACAAAGCCGCGTGTCCCGACGCTGGTGGAGGCCGCCAGCGAGGCGTTACTCGACGCACCATAAATCACATACACCCGCCCCCGGTTGCTATCGGCAATCGGATCACTGATCAGCACATCGGCATAGCCATCCCCGTTGAGATCACCGCCACCAGCGATCCGACCAAATCTTGAGATATTCCCCCCGAGACCAGTCATCGCAAAGCCACCGACACCGCTTTCTAGGGCGGAGCCCTGTACGGTTGTGTTGTCGGTTCGGCCATACATCACGTAAGCCTTCCCGGTTGCGGTGGCGTAGAAGCCCAGGTCGTTCAATCCGTCGCCGTTGAGATCGCCCAGACTATCGTTACTCCATGAAAAGTTGTCGCCCGTGCTGCCACCGGTATTACCTTTGATGGCAAAGCCGTTGGTGCCCAGGGCTGAAGTCCAGATGGCGGCACCCCCCGTACGACCATAAATTACATAGGCTTCCCCTGGCCGGATGATGCCCGTCGTGCCACGATCC
>JALREG010000225.1 GCA_023253905.1 Burkholderiaceae bacterium | reverse complement strand
CGTCTATGCCCAAACCGAGCCGGGGTCGGGCGCACGGGGAATCGCTTCGTTTCTTGTTGATGCACATCGCGCCGGGTTCGAGCGCCTGCCGCCTGCGCCGGCCGCCTCGGCGCGGGCGCTGGGGACCGGCGGGTTCCGCCTGAACGGCTATGTGTGCGGGGAGGCTGAACTGATCGCGCCAACCGGTGAGGCATTTCGCGCGGCGATGGACTCCATCAACGGTGCGCGCATTTATGTGGCGGCGATCTGCTGCGGGATGCTCCAGAGCTGTATCGACGAAGCAGCGCGCTACGGCAATGACAGGCAGAGCTTTGGCAGCCCGCTGGTTCAGCACCAGGGCTGGCGCTGGGCGCTTGCGCAGGCAGCCGTCGAGCTTGATGCCGCCCGTGCCCTGGTGGCGAGCGCATCCCTCTGCGTGGACGACGGCCTGGATGCGCGTGCCCCTGCGGCGCGCGCCAAGGTGTTTGCCACGCAATGCGCCCAGCGGCAGATTCCGGCGCTCATGCATCTGATGGGCGCCGAGGGTCTGGTCGATCATCGACCCTTCCAGCGCCATCTGGCAGCCGCGCAGATCGCGAGCCTCACCGACGGTGCCACGGAAATGCTGCTTGACCGGATCGGCCATGAATTCATCCGGCGCTGAGGCCGCCATCCGACGGCTCTTTCCACTGCCGCCCGCTGAGGGCATGGGTGACGAGCCCGCGTTCGTCATGTGCGAAAGCGGTGAAACGGTGAGCTTTGCGCAACTCGAGGCGCGAGCCAATCAGGTCGCGCATGTCTTCCGACAGCTCGGCGTGTCGCGTGGCGCGAATGTGGCGTTTCTGATGCGCAATCACAGGCGGCTAATCGAGGCTTGTTTCGGTGCCGACCGCTCAGGGATCTACTACACCACCATCAATACCCGCCTGCTCGCAGACGAAATCGCTTTCATCATTCGCGATAGCGGCGCACGTGTTCTGGTGGTGTCGGCCGATCTGGCGCCGTTGGCTGAAGCGGTGCGGGCGCTGCTACCGGCCGCGCTCCCCTGCTTTGCCTTTGAGGGGAGGCCTGCCGGATTCGACAGCTGGGAAGCGCAGCTTGATCAGGCCCCCATCGTGCCAATTGCCGATGCAGCCCAGGGGCTCGACATGCTGTATTCATCGGGTACCACCGGTCGACCCAAAGGCGTGAAGTGGCCGATGCCCGACCAGCCCGCGGGGGCCCGGACCATGCTGGTTGAGCTGCTGGATCGCCTGTTTGATTACCATCCGCGTTGTCGTTATCTGTCGCCTGCGCCGCTTTATCATGCGGCGCCGCTTCGGCATTCAATGACGGTGATCAAGCGCGGAGGCTGCGCGTTCATCATGGAACGCTTCGATGCCGAGCGTGCGCTTGCCTTCATCGAGCGTTACCGCATCACCCACAGCCAGTGGGTGCCGACCATGTTTGTACGCATGCTGAAGCTCACTCACGACATTCGGCAGAAATACGATCTCAGCACGATGCGCGTGGCGATTCACGCGGCAGCGCCCTGTCCGGTCGATGTCAAGCGTCAGATGATTGCCTGGTGGGGACCCATCCTCCACGAGTATTACGCCGGCACAGAGAACAACGGCTTTTGCTCGATTACCTGTGAGGAATGGCTTGCGCACCCGGGATCGGTGGGGCGGGCCTCGCAGGGTGTACTCCATATCTGTGATGACGAGGGCCGCGAGCTGCCCTGCGGCACCGCGGGAATCGTTTATTTCTCGGACGGTCCGCGCTTTGAGTACCACAACGATCCCGAGCGTACTGCTCGTGCCCGGCATCGGCTCGGTTGGACCACGCTGGGTGATATTGGTCGGGTGGATGAGGAGGGCTATCTCTATCTGGTTGACCGCAAGGCGTTCATGATCATCAGCGGCGGCGTGAACATCTTTCCTCAGGAGATTGAAGACGCGCTGATCGCCCATCCCGCAGTGGCCGATGTGGCGGTGATTGGTGTGCCCGATGATGATCTGGGCGAGGCGGTGAAGGCAGTGGTGCAGCTGGTGGATCCGGCCGCGGCGGGCGAACCGCTTGCCCAGGCCCTCCTCGCCTTTTGCCGCGAGCGGGTCGCCTGGTTCAAATGTCCCCGCAGTATCGATTTTGACCCCGATCTGCCCCGGCAGCCCACCGGCAAACTTTTCAAACAGAAGCTGCGCGAGCGCTACTGGAAATGAGGGCGGATTGGAGTGGGGTCAGTGAGGCAGTTCGATATAGCGCTCGCCAAACACCAGATAGGTCTGCGACTTGGGTTTGGAGGCGTCTTCCGGCTTCACATAGCGGATCGAACTTCTGCCTTTGCAGGCGCGCGGCAAAACGAAGCAACGGATAAATGAGGTGGGCTCGCGCTCGGTGGTGGGCGCGAGCACCGGCTCATGGCCGATTTCAAGCCAGGCCTCGCCAGGCCCGTGCACTGCTCGGTGGCCGCCCGCCTCAATCGTGATTTCGCCTTTCAGGCAGCAGCGAATTCCCGGCCCCTGATGGACATGCGTGAGGGCAACGCCGCCCGGTGGGAAATTGACCCGGTCACATCGGATTAGCCAGGACTGATCGGGATCGAGATCAAGTGGTGCCGCCAGCTTGAGCGTGGATTGGGCGCCTGGGTTGGAGCGGAGCAGTCCGTCGGAGGCGGGATGGGCACCCACGAGTTCCCAGCGCCAGATCCGAGCGCCTGCCGGGCCGGTCACGCAGGCGATCGCCTCGCTTCCGATCCATACGCTATCGGCCCCGTGGTGCGCGGCGCCCGCTTCAAATTCAATGGTGAGCGAACCATCCACCACATAGATTGCGCGCGCAGCGGCGGGCAGATACGTCGGGGCGAGGGCGGGCGGCAAGACATCTTCAATCAGGCGAAAAACGGGCAGCGACATGGGGGGCTCCGGAGGCGACGTCCGACTGTAACCTGATCCACAAGGAGTGAAAAGCGCGCAGTCCGAGGCGGCGAAACGAGGGTTCGCAGGCGCGGCAGGGGCGATGGCTCGCCGCGGATGCGTTGACAGTCGTTCATCCGCCTTCCAAACTGTCAAAAGGCATTCAGAACAATCATTCCGCTCAGGAGGCATCACACCATGAACACGCACGCATGGCTGCGCGCCGCGGCGCTCGCGCTTGGCTTGTCGGCCGTTTCGGGCCTAGCGCTGGCGCAGGAAGTCACCCTGAAACTCGGCACCGGCTTTGCCGAGAACTCAATGTATGTGAAGCGCCTGCTCGACTGGGCGGCCAAGGTCAATGCCGAGGGCAAGGGGCAGCTTCAGATCAACTTCATTGGCGGACCGAAGGCGATCCCCACGTTTGAGGTGGGCAAGTCGGTGCGTTCGGGGGTGATTGACCTTGCGCTCAACACCGGCGCGTTTTACACCAATGTGATGGTGGAGTCTGATTTTCTGAAGCTCACCCAGATGCCCATCGCCGAGCAGCGCAAAAACGGCGCGTTCGAGGCGATCAACGCGGTCTGGAACGAGAAGGGCGGCATGCAGTATCTGGGCCGTTTCGTTGAGAATCAGCCGTTTCACATCTATCTCACCAAGCGAATCGAGAAGCCCGATCTCACCGGGCTCAAGATCCGCATCACGCCTGTATACCGAGACTTTTTTCAGGCGCTCGGCGCCACGGTGATCACCACGGCGCCGGGCGAGGTTTACACCGCGCTTGAACGCGGGGTGGTCGATGGCTATGGCTGGCCCATCGGCGGCATTTTTGATCTTGCATGGCATGAGAAGACCAAATTCCGCGTTGAGCCGGCGTTCTACGATGCAGAGGTTTCAATCATCATGAATCTGCAATCCTGGAACAGGCTGAACCCGGCCCAGCGCGCGCTGCTCACGCGCAGCATCATCGATTTTGAAGCGGGCAATACCTACTGGGATCAGTACGCGGCGGAAGAGTCTGATCGTCAGACCAAGGCAGGCATTCAGACTATCCGGTTCGACGAGGCCACGGCGCGCGCCTTCCGCGAGCGCGCCTATGAAGTGGCGTGGGCCGCCGCAGCCAAGCAAAGTCCCGATGTAGCCGCGCGGTTTCGTCCGCTTTTCACGAAAAAATAGTCGCTTGGTATTCAGCCGAAGCGAAACGCCGAGACCGTGGTCTGCATGACGCGGTCGCTGAATACGCAACGGCCGGCCTCGCCCTGCGCGGCGCCGGCCGCCACCATGAGCGGCAGCAGGTGCTCTTCGGCGCGCGGTGGGTGACAATGCCGCGCGTCCGGTGCCTGATCCCATTGGGAGAGGGCACGCTCGCGCTCACCGGAAGCTGACTCCACCGCGCTGATCAGCCACTCGTCAAAGCGGTCGGAGATGGGCGCAAAGCGCGGGTCGCGATAGCCGCGCATGTTGTGAAAGCTCATGCCGCTTCCCACGATCAGGACGCCTTCATCGCGAAGCGGTGCAAGCGCGCGGCCCATGGCCAGATGGGCCGCCGGGTCGAGCGATTGCAGAAGCGACACCGGAATGACCGGAATATCCGCCTCGGGGAACATCAGAAGAAGCGGAACGAACACGCCATGGTCAAAGCCGCGCCCGGAATCGGCGTGGCAAGGGATGGCAGCGGAGTTGAGCAGCGACTGAATCCGTGCGGCAAGCGCCGGGTCGCCAGGCGCCGGGTACCGCAGCTGGTAGGTGTGCGGTGGAAAGCCGTAGTAATCGAAGATCATCTCGGGACTTTGCACTGCCGCGACCGCCACATCCGATGACAGCCAGTGCGCCGAGATCATGACAATGGCGCTCGGGCGGGCAGGAAGATGCTCGCCGATACTGCGCAGAAACGCGCCCATCCGGTCCCATTCGTGTGGTGGATCCCAGTCCATGAAGAAGCAGGGACCGCCGCCATGAGGAATGAACCAGGTGGGCATGCGGGGAGGGGCGGTTTTCATGATGGCAGGCAGGCAATTGAGAGGCGGTCCCGGCCGCGAGCGGACTGCCCGCGGCCCCGGCGGGTTCAGCTGCGCGTGACCTGAATCTGCGCGAGCTGCGGCATGATGCGATGCGCATTACCCGAATCGATAGCTCGCCGTTCATCATCATTGAAGATCTGCGCGAGCCCGGCCACGTGTTCGTCGGCGCGACGGTAGGGGTAATCGCTGCCAAACACGATCTGGGTGACCGGAACCAGCCGCGTGAGTGCGGCCATCGCCATGGGGTTTGAGGTTTGGGCGGTGTCGTAATAGAAGCTGCGAAGCTCCTTCAGCACCCGCTCGCTGGTGAAGCCGCGCTGCTTGTAGTTGGGCATGGACACGATCTGAACCAGGAACCGGTCGGTGAGCGCTGCGATGGTGCCGCCCGCGTGCGAGAAGATGAAATTGATGTCCGGACAACGCTGCGCCGTGCCTGAAAAAATCAGGCTCGCAATGGTGCGCGTGGTGTCGGTGCCGTAAGTTCCTATTGCGGATATTGCTGTGGTTACGGGTATTCAGCTTAATATGCTGCATAAATTTTCAAAGGTTTATCATATTGATTTTAGTGAAAACCTTGCTAAGTCAATCGTCGGTTCTTT
>JALREG010000193.1 GCA_023253905.1 Burkholderiaceae bacterium | reverse complement strand
GCCAAAACCGGGCAACGTGGTGACGGCGGCAAGGGGCGCCATGCGTTCAATCACAAAGCGCATGTCCGACAGAGGGGCAACGTAGTCAGTCATCTCGACACTCCGAAAAAGACCGCGGCCGCGAGTGCGGCCGGGCGGGCTGCTGGTGATCGAGGGCTACGGTATGCGGCAACTGGTCTATAAGACAGGCGGGCCTGGTGTGGCAGAGAACCTCTACACCCTTGGCCTTCTCGGCGAGGCATTCCACGGCTGGTCGGTACTCGAATCACGCGACTGTGACGCCGAACTGGCCGAGGGCACGGCCCACGTCGGCGCCTCGCACATTATCTCAGCGGTATTTCGCAAGCCCGACTGACCCGCGGGCGTCGGCGCGCCACTTCGATGACAGCCTTCACGCCGCCCGCGCTGTTCCTTGCCGCCGATGCAATCGACACCGGGTCGCAGCGCCTCATGGGCCGGCAGTCGGCGGGGCACGGATTTCTGCGCGGTTTCGTTGACGCCTATCGCGCTGCCCCCGCGCGCCCGCTCGATGTCGTGACGCCAGCGGGCAACGATTCGCGATTTGTAGCGACGGCGCTCGAGCGTATGGGCTGGCCGCATCCGGTGCGCATGCTCGCTGCCGATCGGCCCGCCGCCTGGGGGGAGATTGGCGTACTGCAATATCCCGCGCCGATGAGTGATGCGCTGGGCTGGCAGCGCAGCCGCCAGAGGCACGGCGTGGCGTCGTTTGCGCTCTGCGGCGTGACTCATACCATCAGCTCGGATGCCGTCATGCGGCAGATCGCAGCTTATGTCGCCGGCCCGTTCGCCGCCCATGATGCGCTTATCTGCACCTCGCAGTCGGTGCTTCGCGCGGTGGAATTCATCTGGCGCGCGCAGACAGAATTTCTGGCGTCGCGACTGGGTATCGAAGTGGCGCCGGAACTCCCCATGCTGCCCGTGATTCCATTGGGGGTGCATGCGGCCGACTTCTCGCCTGATGAGCAAGAACGGCGTGAGGCGCGCGCCCGATACGGTTTTGCCGATGACGATATTGTCGTGCTGTTCGTGGGCCGCCTGAGCCTGCACGCCAAGGCCAATCCCCTGGCTATGTACTTGGCCTGCGCGCGGGCGGCCGCCACCAGCGGCCGGCGTATCCGGGTTCTCGAATGCGGCTGGTTTGCCAACGAGGCGATCCGAAAAAGTTTCGATGAAGCGGCCTCGACCGCAGGCATTCGTGTTGATCGGGTGGACGGGCGTGAACCCGGGGTCACGCAGCGGGCTTATCGCGCAGCCGACCTCTTCGTTTCGCTCTCTGACAATATCCAGGAGACTTTCGGGCTCACGCCGGTGGAGGCGATGGCGGCGGGCCTTCCGGTGGTGGTGAGTGACTGGGATGGTTATCGGGAGACCGTTCGCGACGGTGAGGACGGCTTTCTCATCCCCACGACGCAGCCCGCCAACGCCCAGGGCGCAGCTGCGCTCGCCGAGGGCTACCAGGACGGGCGCCTCAACTACGACCGCTATGTGGCCTATGCGCATACGCTCGTCGCTGTAGATGTCGAGGCGTGCGCCGTTGCGATCGCGCGTTTGGCTGCAGACCCCGCGCTTCGAATGCGCATGGGTGAGAGCGGGCGCAGGCGAGTACTCGAACTGTTCGACTGGTCGCGCGTGTTGCCCCAGTATCAGGCGCTGTGGGTTGAGCAGCGCGATCGGCTCGCCCGATACCGGGCACGTGTCGCGCCTGCGCCGCGCGGCGAGCCTGGCATGCCCAATCCCCTGCAGATGTTTGCGCACTACCCCAGCGGATCGCTCACGCTGCAGTCGCGCATTCATCGAGACCGCGCGGCTGGACCCGGCGTGCGCGGGCTCCGCGAGCTCGCGATGTGGCAGTTTGCCGATGGCTGGCTGCCCGATGCGGCGGCGATTACACACGCATGGGAGATGCTGCCCGATGACGCAGCGAATGCGCCGACCATCGAACACTGGGCGGCACGGCTTGAGATGGACGGGGTCGAGGCTGAACGGCTGGCTACGTGGATGGCGAAGGTCGGTCTGGTCGCGATTCGCTAGGGCGGACCCGGGGCGGGTGTCAGGCTGTGCTCGGCTGCTCGCGGGGCGGAGTCGCCGAGCCGTCCGTGGATGAGACCGAGGCAAGGGCGGCCTCCAGGGTGTCAAACAGCGCACCGTCGCCCAGGCTTGCCGAAAAACCGCTTCGCCGCATGAGCGAGAGCGGCTGCGTGTTGGCGCCGACGATCATCAGACGTTTACCGCGTTTGTCGAGCATGCGGTGCAGACTCTGGAGCGCATCGAGTCCGGTGGTGTCCAGATTGATGAGCTGATGCAGGTCGAGCACGGTGATGTCGGCAAGCGGTCGGCCAGGGTCGAGGAGCGGCTCCAGTCGGTTGACCGAGCCAAAGAAGAGCGATCCGAATAGCCGGAAGCCTTCGATGGTGGGCGCAACCGCCGGGCGCGGTGGCAAATCCAGCGGTTCAATCCGGGTGACCGAGGCAATCCGGACAATGAAGAAGAGGCTCGCGAGCACCAGTCCCACTTCCACCGCTACCGTCAGATCGAAGATCACGGTGAGGAAGAAGGTGGCGAGCATCACCATCCGGTAGTTGATCGTGAACTGCCGTAGTTGGGGGAAGGCTCGCCACTCGCCCATGTTCCAGGCAACGAACAACAGGATGCCGGCGAGCGCGGCCATCGGGATGTCGCTTGCGAGCGGTGCCGCCAGCAGCACGATGGCGAGTAATGTGAGGGCGTGAACGATGCCCGAAATCGGGGACCGGGCGCCGCTTCGCACATTGGTGACCGTGCGCGCAATGGTGCCGGTCACGGCGATACCGCCGAAAAAAGGCACGATGAAATTGGCCACGCCCTGGGCCATCAATTCCTGATTCGGGTCATGGCGATCGTCGATCATGGAGTCGGCCATACGGGCGCAAAGAAGCGACTCGATCGCACCCAGGAGTGCGATCGCCACCGTGGGGGCGACCAGGTTCTGTGCCGCCTGCCAGTCGAAGGCAGGGAGCGCGAAGGTGGGTAGCGCCTGAGGAATGCCACCAAAGCGGCTGCCCACGGTGTCGACCTGCAGTCCGAGGAGCTTGACTGCAACCGTGGCAACAACCAGTGCGGCAATGGTGCCCGGCGCGCGTGCGACCCAGCGCCGCCAGCCGGGCGTGACCGCCAAATAGGATTTCGGCCAGACAATGACGATGGCGAGCGTGGCCACACCGATCGCAAGTGCCGCAGGGTTGACGGTGTGCAGATTGGAGCCGAGCGCGTGGAGCTGCGACATGGAGTTGGCTGGCATCTTGTCGATCGCGAGGCCGAGGAAATCCTTGACCTGATGCAGGGCGATCACCACCGCAATGCCATTGGTAAAGCCCACGATGATCGAGACCGGCACGAAGCGCACCAGCGACCCGAGTTTGAGTGCGCCCATCAGAAAGAGCAGCACACCGGCCATGAAGGTGGCGATCAGCAGGTTCGCGATGCCGTAGCGCTCGCCGACGGCATAGAGGAGTGCCACGAACGCGCCGGCGGGGCCACCGATCTGTACCTTCGAGCCGCCTAGAAGGGAGATGAGGAAGCCGCCGATGATGGCGGTAAAGAGCCCCTGCTCGGGACGCACGCCCGATGCGATACCGAAGGCCATGGCAAGCGGCAGCGCGACGATGCCAACGGTGATGCCTGCGCCAATGTCGGCAGGCAGGTCGGAGGCGCGATATCCCTGCAGCGAATCAGCGAGCTTGGGCCGGAAGCGGAAACTGCTCAGGCTCATGACGGGGCCTTCTGTGGGGCTCCCGGCGGCGCCTGGTGAGGGGCTTGCTCAGGGTTCGTGAGCGGGTCCCGATGAGAGACCCCCTTCGAGGCCCGTGCGAAGGTTAACGCACGCGCATCCCAGGCTGCGCACCCGAGTCTGCGCCCAGCAGAAAAATGCCTGACCCTTGAGAGGGATCGTCCCATGAAGCCGACAATACCATGCCTTCAGAGATGCCAAATTTCATCTTACGCGGGGCGAGGTTGGCGACGACCACCGTGTGGCGTCCGATGAGTTGCGCGGGATCATAGGCCGAGCGAATACCGGAGAAAACGTTGCGAAGCCTTCCCTCGCCGAGATCGAGCGCGAGCCGGATCAGCTTGTCAGAGCCCTCCACCGCGCTGGCTTCCACGATTCGTGCGATACGCAGATCGACGTTCATGAACTGATCGATGGAGATCGGCCCCGCGCCACCTCCTTCGTGGCGGGCCGGACCGGTTCCGGTCTTGGAAGCCCCGGCGTCGGCCGAGCCCGTTTTCGCGACATGGGCCGATGCCGCGCCGCCAGAGACCGTCTTGTTGGTTTTGACAGCCGGAGCAGAAGGAGGCGCGTCGGGTGGATCAAACAGGGCATCGAGCAGTTTGGGATCGACCCGGGCCATGAGGTGCTCGTAGCGCTGAATGCGCGCAGGAGGACGGTCGAGGTCAGACCAGGCGAGCGGTGCGCAGCCCATGAAGGCCTCGGCCTGAGCCGAGAGGGCCGGCAGCACGGGTTTGAGCCAGATGGTAAGCGCATGAAAGCCGGCAAGGCACACCGAGCAGACAGCATGGAGCGCCTCGCGCTGCGCGGGGTCGCGCGCCATTTCCCAGGGCTTTTCGGCATCGAAATACTGATTGACGCGGTCGGCGAACTCCATGGCCGCGCGGAGCGCCTTGCCGTATTCGCGTCCCTCGATACAGGCGGCAATGTCATCGGAGACGGATTGTGCGTTCAGGGTGGCCCAGGCGGGCAGCGTGCGCGGATCAAGCACCTCGCCATCAAAATGCTTGACCAGGAAATTAGCGGCGCGACTGGCGATGTTCACGTATTTGCCGACCAGATCGCTGTTGACGCGTGCAACAAAGTCATCGGGGTTGAAGTCGATGTCCTCCACCCGCGCGTTCAACTTGGCCGCGATGTAGTAACGCAGCCACTCCGGATTCATGCCGAGTTCCAGGTAGCGCAGCGGCGAGATGCCGGTACCGCGCGACTTGCTCATTTTTTCACCGCTCACGGTAATGAACCCGTGCACGAATACATTGTCGGGCGTCTTGCGTCCCGAGAAGTGCAGTGTGGCGGGCCAGAAGAGCGTGTGGAAGTAGATGATGTCCTTACCAATGAAGTGATATTGCTCAATGCCCGGGTCGGTCACGAAGGCTTCGTAGGTCTGTGCGGTCTGGTATGCGGCCTGACCCTTGGCGAAGTGATTCTTGAGGCTCGCCAGATAGCCGATGGGCGCATCAAGCCAGACATAAAAATATTTGCCCGGCGCATCGGGAATCGGAATGCCGAAATAAGGCGCATCGCGAGAGATGTCCCAGTCGCCCAAGCCTGACTCGCCGTCCAGCCATTCGCGCGCCTTGTTCGCGACCTCGGGTTGCAGTCGGCCGCCCTGCGTCCAATCGCGTAGAAACGCCACGCAGCGCGGGTCGGAAAGTCGAAAGAAAAAATGCTCTGATTGCCGCATCACCGGCGTTGCGCCCGACAGCGTAGAGGTGGGATTGCGCAGATCGGTGGGCGCGTAGACCGCACCGCAGGCCTCGCATGAATCGCCGTACTGATCTTTGGCGCCGCATTTCGGGCACTCGCCCTTGATGTAGCGATCGGGCAGGAACATTTCCTTGACCGGATCGAAGAACTGCTCGATCACCCGGGTCGTGATCAGGTTGTTGGCCTTCAGCGCCCGATAGATATCCTGCGAGAGCTCGGTATTTTCAGGCGAGTGCGTGCTGTGCCAGTTGTCAAAAGAAATATGGAAGCCGTTCAGGTACTGAGGCCGTTCGGCGGCGATCCGGGCGATGAGCGCTTCGGGCGTGATGCCCTCGGCCTGCGCCTTCAGCATGATGGGCGCGCCGTGCCCGTCATCGGCACACACAAAATGCACCTCATGGCCACGCATGCGCTGAAACCGCACCCAGATATCGGCCTGGATGTACTCCATGATGTGGCCGATGTGAAACGAGCCGTTCGCGTAGGGAAGAGCAGTGGTGACGAAAAGACGGCGTTTCATGATGGATTCAGCTCGCGGAGGGAGGTGCGCAGGCAAAACCTCGATTTTAGCGGGGACAGTGGAAAAGGCTGATCGTTTAGACTGACCGGCTTGTTCCCTTTCTACTTTGCAGCGAGTATTGACATGAGCCCTACCGTCGAGCAGGTGACCGAAGCCCTCAGTCGCGTTGTCGATCCCAACACGGGCAAGGACCTGGTGGCTGGCAAGTCGGCGAAGAATATCCGTGTGGATGGCGACTCGGTGAATGTCGATATCGAACTCGGTTACCCGGCGCTCAGCCAGGTCGACCCGATCAGGAAGGCAGTGATCGCGGCCGTGCGTGCGCTACCCGGGGTGGGCAACGTATCGGCCAATGTGTTTCAGAAAATCGTGGCGCATGCGGTGCAGCGCGGCGTGAAAACGCTGCCGAATGTCAAGAACATCATCGCGGTCGCCTCCGGCAAGGGTGGCGTTGGGAAAAGCACGACCGCGGTGAATCTGGCGCTGGCGCTCGCCGCCGAGGGCGCGACGGTGGGGCGCGGACTGCGCTTCTCGCATATGTTTTTTGTAACATTTTGCCCAGGCACGGTGTCGTGGGACGAGTTCATTTCGTTCATGTTGTGCCAGGACCAGGGTGCCAGCATCATCGCGGAGGAGAGCGGCC
>JALREG010000397.1 GCA_023253905.1 Burkholderiaceae bacterium | reverse complement strand
ATCAACGCCGTACTGCGCCGCTCAACACGCCCAGAACATTCATTCGAGCACCCGGACTGGCTGATTACTTCGCTGCAAGACGCTTACGGCGATACCGCGGCCCGCCTGATGACGGCCAATAACACGCGCGCGCCCATGGCGCTTAGGATCAATACCCGACGCGTCGGAGCGGCTGCCTACCGGGCGCGACTCATGGCGCTGGGCATCGCGCCCGAGAGTGAGCCTCTCGCGCCGTCGTTGACGCCGGAAGACGCCGAGACGGTTGCCGGTTCCGAAGGGTTGAATATCGCGGCACCTGAGCAGGACGCGCTGGGCTGGGGACCCGAAACATTGCTGTTGCCAGGCCCGGTGCTGGTTCGCGATTTGCCCGGCTATGCCGAGGGCCTGGTTTCCGTGCAGGATGCCGGGGCGCAGCTGTTGCCCGGGCTGTTTCCGAAGCCCTCCGCCTCGACCCGACTTCTCGATGCCTGTGCCGCACCCGGCGGTAAGCTGTTCCACTTGTTGGAGCGGCACAACTACCGACGCGTGACCGCGATCGACACCAGCGCCCGGCGAGCCGAAACCCTCCAGGCTGAAGCTGGTCGGCTCGGCCTCAAGGCCGGAATGCCAGCGATCGAGGTAAAGGTTGCTGATGCCACAAACACGGACTGGTGGGATGAAGAGCCTTACGACCACATTCTGCTGGACGCCCCCTGTTCCGGCAGCGGCACGTTGCGGCGGCATCCAGAGATCAAGGTCATTCGCCACGAGACTGATGTTCTGGCCCACGCGGACGTGCAGCAGCGATTGTTGCGCGCGCTTTGGACCGTCCTGCGACCAGGCGGTTGGCTGGTCTATTGTACGTGTTCGCTGCTACCGCGGGAGAATGATCATGTCATCGGGCAGTTCCTCGCGGATCATCCCGGGGCTCGGGTCGCATCATTCGCCATGATCACCGGGCAGCGCACCCGGTTTGGCTGGCAGCTGCTGCCCACAGACGCCCGAACTGACGGTTTCTACTTCGCCCGTCTGCAAAAATCCGGAGCGGTCGATTGAAAATACTGATTCTTGGGGCTGGACAGGTAGGCGGCACGCTGGCGGCGCACCTCGCCAGCGAGCAGTTCGACATTACGCTGGTCGACGAGGCGGAATCCAGCCTGATGTCTCTAAGCGAGCGCCTGGACATACAGACCGTTCAGGGCTGGGCTTCCCACCCCGATGTCCTCGCCCGCGCCGGGGCTCAGGATGCGGACATGCTGATCGCCGTCACGTCCAGCGACGAGGTGAACATCCTCGCCTGTCAGGTCTGCGCCACCCTGTTCAGAACGCCGACCAAGATCGCCCGCATCCGGGCCGCCAGCTACCTTGACCCAGCCGGTTTCGACGCCCCGCAGCTGCTGCCGATCGACGTGGTGATCAATCCCGAGCAGGTGGTCACGGACGGGATTGAACGGTTGCTCGAGCATCCCGGGACCCTGCAGGTTCTCGACTTTGCCGATGGTCGCATCCAGCTGGTCGCCGTGCGGGCGGTTCACGGCGGGCTGTTGGTTGGACGGGCGTTGCGTATGCTGCGCGAGGATATGCCGAACGTTGAGTCGCGGGTTGCTGCCATTTATCGGCGCGGGAAAGCGATCATCCCCACGGGGGATACGGTGATCGAAGCGGAAGACGAGGTGTTTTTCGTCGCGGCGCGGGAACACATCAATGACGTCATGAGCGAACTGCGAAGGGTGGAGCGGCCATTTCGCCGGGTGATGATTGCCGGCGGGGGCAACATCGGCACCCGTCTGGCGCGGGCGATCGAGAATCGTTTCATCGTCAAGGTGCTAGAGCGCAATACCGAGCGCTGTAACGTCATCGCCGATACCTTGTCCAAGGCCGTCGTGCTGAACATTGATGCCACCGACCAGGAGCGCCTGCTGGAAGAAAACATCGTCCAGTGCGACGTGTTCTGCGCGCTCACCAACGACGACGAGGTCAATGTCATGTCGTCGCTGCTCGCCAAGCGCCTGGGGGTCCGGCAGGTCATTACGCTGATCAGTAAACCAGCCTATGTCGACCTGGTTCAGGGCGGCGAAATCGATATCGCCATATCGCCGCAGCAAGCCACCGCCAGTCTGCTGCTGAGTTATGTTCGTCATGCGGACGTCGTCCGCGCGCACAGTCTGCGCCGGGGGGCGGCCGAGGCGATCGAGGCGATCGCGCACGGCGACTCCCGCAGCTCACGGGTGGTGGGTCGACAGCTGCAGGAAATCCCGCTGCCGCCCGGCGCCACCATTGGTGCGATTGCCCGCGGCGACAAGGTGTTGATTGCCCACGACGATATTGTCGTCGAGTCGGAGGATCATCTGATCATCTTTCTGGTCGACAAACGCCAGATCGCCGCGGTCGAGCGGTTGTTTCAGGTGGATCTGAATTTCTTTTGAGCCGCAGTCAGCTGAGGCGATAGGGGTCCTCGACTTCGCCCGGCAGGCGCTTAAAGCGCTTGTACTCCCACTGGTACTGGGCCGGGTAGCGTCGGACCAGATGCTCCACAGCCTGGTTGAGGGCAGCTGTTGCCGATGCAACCTCGACCGTCGTCTCCAAGAAAGGCAACGGCGTGATTTCCAGTCGAAAACCGCCTTCGCACCGAATCGCGCTTCCAAGCGCTACCCGGCACCCCGTCGCGGCCGCAAGACGGGCGGGCAGCACCATGGTCAGTGCCGGCCGACGGAAGAAATCCGCGAGGATGCCCGCTGCTGGTTCGGGCACCTGATCCGGCAACAGGGCGACCAGACCACCGCGCTTCAGGGTCTGCAGCACCGACCGTACGCCGCGGCGATCAGCCGCAAACAACCGGGCGCCGCGTCGCGCCCGCCGCGCCCGCAACCGCGCGTCTAGCAGAGGCCACCTGCGCGGTTTATAGAGTGCGGTCACGCCGGCCGGGCCGAGGTGCTGCGAGAACAACTCCCAGTTGCCGATGTGGGGCACAAGCAGCAACACCCCAGAGCCACTTGCTTGCGCGTCGTGAAGCCAATTTTTGCCCGAGAATTCGATCACCATTCGGCGAACGTCATGCTCTGGTAATGAAAAGACCAAGGGCAGCTCGAACAACAGTTGACTGGTGTGGATCAGGCTATGTCGAGTCAGGCGCGCCTGCGCCGCGCGACCGAGCTCAGGGAAACACATCGCGATGTTGGCCCGGGTCACATGTGTCGCGCGGAGCGGTAACCATGACGCCACGACGCCGAGCAGGTAACCCAGCGCGCGCGCCAGCGCCAGCAGAAACCATATGCGCGCTGGTGGTCGGAAGGGAGACGCCTGTTCTGGCTCAGCGCCCAACTCGATCGCACTCCACGTGCCTGAAACACGTGATCAGATGATCGTTCACGATGCCGACGCCCTGCATGAACGCATACACCGTGGTGGGTCCGATCCAGGTGAACCCTGCCGTTTTCAGGTCGGTCGCCAAGACAAGCGCGGCTGGAGTGGAGGCGGGAACCTCCGCGATCGTGTGCCTGGGTACCGTGCTGGGTATGTTCGCCACCCGGCTCCAGATCCAAGTTGCAAAATCAGTTGGCAAGCGCTCACAAGCCTGTGCGTTGGCGATAATCGCGAGCAGCTTCTTCCGATGCCGAATAATGCCGGGGTCCTGCAGCCATCGTTCGACGTCTGATTCGGCACATTGCGCGAGTCGTGAGGGTTCAAAATTCTGCAGAACTTCGCGCAGGCGCTCGCGCTTTTTCAGCACCGTCAACCAGCTTAGGCCGGTTTGCATGACCTCGAGCGACAGTGCCTCGAACAGCGACCGCGAGTCGCGGTTGGGGTAGCCCCATTCGCGATCGTGGTAGGCGACGTAATCCGGATCGGCGCCGCACCAATCACAGCGTATTTCATTCATACGGCTTCACCGATACCCTGTCGTCCACGTGATTCTAACCTCCTCGTGGCGCAGCGCTTGGCCAAGCTGTTTATCCTCGATCGGGATGGCGTGATCAACGCCGACTCCGACGATTTCATCAAGGACCTTCGAGAATGGCGCCCGCTTCCCGGTGCGCTGGAAGCCATCGCGCGATTGTCGGGGGCGGGGTATTCAGTCGCAGTGTGTACCAATCAATCCGGAATCGGCCGCGAGCTGATCACCGTCAGCAAGCTGCAAGAGATTCATGACGCGATGCGCGCGCGGGTACAGGCATTAGGAGGGACTATTGCCGGTATCTATTTCTGCCCGCACGTGCCCGAGGACGACTGCGCTTGTCGGAAGCCGAGGCCAGGGCTGCTTGAGCGGGCCATGGCGGAGGCCGGCGTAGCGCCGAAAGATACCATCGCCATCGGCGACGCGCTTCGAGATCTGCTGGCAGCGCGAAGCGCAGGGTGCCGGCCGATTCTTGTCCGGACCGGGCGTGGTCTCAATTCGGAGGCTGAAGCGCGCGCGCTTGGCTTTAATGACGTGCACGATGACCTGGCTGCGGCGGTCGCACACGCGCTTCGGAGAGATTCTTGAACTTGATTCGAGCGACTATTTTCTATGTGGGTTATGCCCTCATCACAATTGTATGGGGCACCCTCGGGACCGCCTTCGGGTGGTTGATGCCCTTCAAGCTGCGGTTCGCCTTCATCGTGGGCTGCTGGACCCGCCTGAGCCTGGCCTGGTTGCAGCTGACGTGCGGCATCCGATGGGAAATCACCGGCCTCGAGCAGCTGCCTGACCAGCCCTGCATCGTCTTTGCCCGACATGAAAGCACCTGGGAAACGCTATTCCTGCAGACGGTAATTGCCCCACAGGCCACCCTGATTAAACGCGAACTGCTTTGGATCCCGTTCTTCGGCTGGGCGTTCAGTACCTTGCGGCCTATCGCCATCGATCGCTCGGATGGCCGCAAGGCACTGCGACAGCTGATACAGGACGGCGGTGATCGCCTGCGCCGCGGCATGTGGGTGGTTCTGTTCCCCGAGGGGACGCGAGTATCGAGCGACGCGCCCGTACACCTGCAACCCGGTGGATCGGCGCTGGCGTCGGCGACCGGTTTCCCAGTCGTGGTCTTCGCCCACGACGCTGGCCGACACTGGCCCGCGCATGCATTCGCGAAACCGCCAGGGCTTATCCGGGGCGCGTTCAGTGCGCCCATCGAAACGGAGAACTTGTCGACCAAGCAGGTTCAGCAGGCGGCCGGGGCCGTCATGACAGACATGCTGGCCGCGATCGCTAAACGTCGAGGTTGACCACCGAGAGCGCATTGGCCTCGATGAACTCTCGCCGTGGGTCTACATGGTCCCCCATCAGGGTGGTAAACATCTGGTCGGCAGCGATCGAGTCCTCGATGGTCACGCGCAGCATGCGGCGCACCGCCGGGTCCATTGTCGTTTGCCACAGCTGGTCCGGGTTCATCTC